>CAJLYO010000015.1 GCA_905210885.1 uncultured Eubacteriales bacterium
TTGGTGCATGGTATATACTCTTTAGGTCATTAGCAAATGCTTTTTTGTCTTTTTCTGCAACATATTTCAAGGTGTTTCGCACCTGATGAACGATACAACGCTGATATTCGGTATTTGGGTATGCTGCTGCAATTTCTACAGACAAAACCAAGTTTTTGCATGCTTTAACCGTTCTTTAACCTCATAATCCGTAATAGGTCTGCCGCATTTTTTGCATACAAGCTGCGCGTTTCTGCCCCCGAAAAGGAGTCTTTCGGCAGTACACGAAGATACGGATAACACTATCGGTCTTTTTGAATAATCTTTACAGCAGCATTCCTGCATGCTCAGCACTCCCTTCAGTAAATAAAAAACCTGCGGATAAATAATATCCGCAGGCATTACATGTGTCAGAACAGATCGCTGTGAGACCCTGTTCTGGTTAATGTTAAAGTAATCATATCGTTTTCAACTTTATAGATAAGCAGCCAATCGGGACATATATGACATTCACGGTGTCCCATATACTCACCTCTTAACGCATGATCACAATATTTTTCCGGAAGTGTACTTCCTTCGCGCAAAAGTATTACAACCTCTTCAAACAGGAAAATATCATACCCGCGTTTTACAATTACCTTAAAATCTCTTTTAAATCTGGCAAATAACGAACACTAAGCATTTAAATCCCTCATAAGCTCTGACATATCATCATATGCCTTACTCATATTACGGTTGTCGTTTACATCATCAATTGCTGCAAGAGTTTCAGCGTTGGGGGAATCAACAGCAAGTTCAAACGGAATCTTACCAAGTCTTACCGCTTGTCTGCAAAAAACACCTATATATGTTTGCGATGTCCAGTAATCTCTCGGCACTTTCGTTTTCCTCGCCGCCTTTGTCTATTTCAAGCTCCACCCCATAAAACAAATTACCCGAGCCGTAGAAAATCGGCTCGGGCTTGTAACTGTAGTTTTTAATTGCGCTTTTATTGAATTTTTCAAAGCAGTCATGACAGAACGGATAATCGCTGTCGTCCTCGTAATAAGCGCTGTCGTTATGTATAAGGGCGCCGCAGCCCTCGCAGACTGTGTAGCGTTCCTCATAACAGTCGGTGCATAAGGTAACGGTTGAATCACCTTCGGCGTCGCTTCGCCAAATCCGTTCGCCGCAGCTGCTGCATAAAACGGTTTCGTCGTTTAGGCATTCGCCGCAAAACACCTTTCCTTCAAATTCGTGTGCCTCCTCCGGGCTTAGTAATGCTCCGCATTTGGAGCAAATTATGTTGTTTCCTTTCACTTTTCATTACCTCCTTAATATTCATTTGCAAACAGCATTGCAGAATATGTGCCGCTGTCAATAACAAAAATCTTTGCCGTTATCGGCTCAGGTACATTCAGCACATACTTTCGCTTGTACGCGGGGCACCTCCTGAGAATGAGTAATTACCTGTTTTCCGTCTTTTTCGGACTAAGAAAAAACCTGCAGATAATCAATATCTGCAGGCATCTGCCGTATCATATCCCACATTAAAGCTTGCAGCGCGGGCGGCATATTTTCCGATACGGAATTGGTTATGAACTTTTGATTGTTAAATATATATTTGCAGGTTGGTGTAATCCGAATTTCACCGATGTAATAATGACTTTTCAATATAACCGTCAATTATCTTCATATAGGAATAAACCTGCTCATCCGTTGAGGTATAGTTAAGCAGGATAAAAGCGTGTTCTGCGCCGTCAATCTCGTAATAATCACATTTATTGCCGATTCTGCTCATCTTCTCACAGAATTTTCGGGAAATTGCGCAATCCACAACTTCATCTTTACTGCCGTGCATTATTAAAAATTCCGCATTGCATTTTTTCACGTTATACAGCGGAGAGGCTTTTTTTCGCTCCTCAGGCGTTTTAGCCGTTACACTCCAGCGTTCTGCGGTTAAGTCCAGCACGAGATTTGCGCCGACTACAAAACTTGCGCCTATGGCATCGTCCATTCCAAGCTCAACAGCCAGATGTCCTCCGGCAGAATCTCCTATTATAATCAGCTTTTTAAAATCCGCATTGGCTCTCATAAACTTTACCGCGTCTTTGCAGTCCTCAATCAAGTCAAACACAGTTGTTGACCCGCAAAATTCAATTGAGCGGTATGAAACAGCCGCAGACACATATCCCTTATCGGCATAGTACTGCGCCTGAAAGTTCATCCAGCCTCCGTCCCAGTTATCGGAATCGGTCGTGACAGCATTCCAGCTTCCACCATGTATAGCAAGCACGGCAATATCGGTTTCGGCTTTCGGAATGTACATTTTAACCGGCAGTCTTACTCCGCTTACTGTTTTATAATATGTATCAAGCTGCGGCTTGATATCCTTAATTTTTTTCAATTTTTTGCCTCCAAAACAAAATCAGTATTCTATTTTCGGTATAAGAATTTTTATACATGTACCGACATTTTCCGCGCTTTCGACGGTAATACCGTACTTATTACCGAAAACAAGCCTTATGCGGCGGTCAACATTTTTCAGCCCGACATGATTTTTGCCGGGAAGCTTTGTATCGTCCTTAAGATTTTTTTATCAAACCTTCCAAAGCCTCTTTTGTCATTCCCACACCGTCATCCGAAATTTCAACAAGAATATTATCGTCAAGGCTTCTTGCTCGTATCGTAATAACTCCGCCGCCTTTCGGACGAATACCGTGCATAACGGCGTTTTCGATAATAGGCTGAAACGTGAGCTTAAGCATTTTATAAGAGCTTATTCCGGGCTGAATATCCCACACAAAATTAAGTTTGTCCCTGTAATTCTTACTTATAATATAAATATATATATTTGTGTGTTTCAACTCCTCCTCCATTCTCACGAGATAATGAGCGGTATCAAGGCTTATATACAAAAGATTTGAAAGCGGTTTTATTATATCCGTTATGGGGTTGTCTTCACCCAATCGGTTAATCGCCGTCCAGTTAATTGAGTCAAGGGTATTGTTCAGAAAATGGGGGTTAAGCTGCGACTGCAGCGCATACACCTGCATCTGATTAAACATAGCAAGCTGATTGTTAAGCTTTTCCTCAAGCTCAATATTTTTGTCCTGTGCGCCTCTTATTCTTTCAATTATAAACTTAACCTCGTCCTGATATCCTTCGGGTTCGGGTGAATGAGTTTTATAAATTTCATTAAGCACTGAACCTATGGGTTTGTATGTCTGAAATGTAATAACGGCGGCTATGGCAATTCCGGCTGCCAGCAAAACGAACATTATCAGCAAAAACGTCCAGAAATTAACGTCTGCCGCACTTTTATAAGACGCCGGGAGCAGCGATATATAAGAATAATCGTACTCTGCGGAATGTACAAGCCGATAGTAATACTGCTTGCCGTCAAGAGCAACAGTACCGTTTCCTTCGTTTAAATTTTTAACTGTGTTTTCCGCCTCTCCCGAGATATTTTCGGCACTTGAAATCATTTTGCCGTCATCAGAAAGGAAAACCGCATTAACGCCGTCAACGGTTCTGCTGCTTTTTAAAATTTCTGTAAAATAACGCACTTCAAGGTTTACGACAACACAGCCTATAGACTGCTGCTGGTCAATTGTAACACAGCGTATTATGCTTATAAGCTCCGGAAATCTGTCATATTTTTTTCTGTTTAAAAACAGGGTTTTATTGGTTTTTAACTGTTTATACGGCTCAAACCAATTGGTATCTTTGTATTTAGAATACGGAAAGACCTGCTGATTTTCAATCAGCAAGTCTTTATTATCACTGTAAACATATATTGAATGTATATAGGGAAAAACCGTAGTATAGTTTGCCACACTTTCGCGTATGCCGGACAAAACCCGTTCACTCGGCGAAAAAAGGCAGAAATTAAGCACATTCTCATTCATGGCAGTGCGAAGCGCTATAAGCTCGCCGTCTTTTATCACGGTGTCAAAATTGTCGCTTATGGTTGCGGCGTTTGTCCGGAGTATTATGTCCCTCTCATGACTGCGCGAATTTCTTACATTCAGGTAAAACAAAGAGCCTATCGTGCCCATCAGCACAATAACGACAGTCAAAATCAGTGCAAGATTGCGCATAACCACGCTGTTCATGCGGAAAAATCTAATTTTTTCAATCATGAAAAATCCTCCGATTACCGGCTGTTACCGATATTTTTAATAGGGTACTGCTTCGGCGTTACACCTGTTGACTGTTTAAATATTTTTATAAAATAATTGCAGTTTCTGAAGCCAACCTTGTCGCTTATTTCCTTTACCGTGTACTTACCGGTTTTTAAGAGCCTTATGGCTTCCTCTATGCGCAGGGAATTAAGATACTTTACAAAGCCCATTCCCATATGCCTTGTAAAAATACCGCTGAAGTATCTGTATGAAAGATACACATGCTTTGAAACATCATAAAGGGAAATATCGCTTTTTTTGAAATTTTCCTGTATATACAAAAGAGCAATCTCCATAATCCTGCTGTCGTCAACAGGCTCATTATCCGAAGCTTCATTTATCTCGGGCTCCGAAATGTCACCCACGGTATTTTTGGCTTTATCCAAAGCCGCCCTTAATTCTCTCGGCATAACGGGCTTTTCGATATACGTAATAACTCCGTAATCCATGCCTTGTTTAACATAAGAGTAATCCCTGTATGCACTTACGAAAATAACAGCGATTTCAAGAGAATTTTCATATACATATTTTGCAATTTCAATGCCGGAAACCTTTGGCATACACACGTCCGTCATAATTATATCAACAGGATTTGACTTAATATATTCTATGGCGCCTTCACCGTCGTCAAATGTCTTGACAACGGTGAAACCGTCCACATTGGTGTTGATAAAATCCCTTAAATTGCTCATAATTGCCGGTTCGTCTTCCGCAATAATAACCCGCAGCATATTATTTCTCCTTTTATCCCATAACGTGCTATCTTATTATCAGCATTCTCATAAGCGAGCAGCCGCCGTAACAAAAGATTCTGTCACCCGGCTCAATATCACTGAACGATATCTGATATGCTTTCTGTTTTTTGGTATCATAAAGCCCAACTGAATGGGGCACAAAACCTCTTACCTCCGACTTAATGTTAACAATCGCAATATCGCTTTCAACACTGATTCTGTCAACAGTGCCTAACCATTCCTGAGAACCGTGTTCACCGGAATAATCGTTATAGATATCGTCTATGCTTACTATCCTCATAAGGTTTCTGATTTCTGTTCCGGTTGCCGAAAATTTAATTATATCGCCTTTTTTAAGCGCCTTAGCCTTATCGTTTAGTGTTTCATAAATTTTGAACTTTGCAGCTACCCAATTCGGAGGAGTTGTACCGTCAAAGCCTTCCAATGAGTAGTACTCGTTACCCTGCTCGTCAAGTGACAGACTTACGTCAAGCACAACCAAATAGCTGTCGCCTCGGCTGAGCGCGGAAGAATCCGCACCGTTTACACGTTCCAGAACAGCTCCCGCAATACCGAAATCATTTACGTTATATAATTCAAAATCAACATTGTCGCCCGAAACATATGCCGGAGCGGAACGGAAAATGAAATCACCTTCTACAGTTTCATCGGTAGGAATCTCAAATGATTTTGTATACGGTTTAAACTTGTACATAGTATCGCCCAGGTTTGTATAATTCTTTGATCCCGCCGTCCAGTCCATCGTTCCGCTAAAGGTTGCGTCAAAACTGATTGACTCGTTTGTATTTCCGCCGGAATCGCGCATTAATGTATCCAAAAACTTGATTTTTCCGTTATCGTCAAGTTTAAAACGAATTAAAGCCTTGTTAATCTGCGACTTATTTTCGTTCATTGTGCTGTAGGCGTTTTCCTTTGAAACAGAGCTTTTACCGTCCAAAACCAACTTATCGGCAAGGGGCAGATACTCAAACTCGTTTCGTTCGGTGAATACCTTTAACGATATATCCCCGTCTACGCCCTTTCCGGATGCAAAATCCATAAGATATCCGTATTCGGTATCTCTTTCATGAGAGAATTTAACGATTTTGTTTTTAAAGTCGAGAAGGAAAGTACCCTCTCTGCCGGCTGCTACGTCAACAGCTTCCGAATCATTCTCCAAAACCTTGTCATAAGCATCGGAAAGCTTATACACTTTGCCGTTAATCGTAACATCACTGTCATCGATTTCGGTAATTTCACCCTTAAGCTGAGCTGATGAAAGCCTTAAATCGACGCTTTTGCCGGAGGGATTTTCCAAAACGCTGATCGCCATACCGGCTGTAACTGCCGATAAATCAGATTTTACGCCGTCAATATATACGGTAATATTTTTGTTTTTGCTTACATCGATATGCCCCTGACCTTTATAGGTCATGCGATTTGACAGGATAATTCTTTCGGAAGCCTGCGAATAAGCGCCGACAATATAAGTGCTGTATGCACGTATAACCGCCGTAACATAATCGCCCTTGCGCTCGCTTACGCACAAACGGAGTGTTCCGCTTCCGGACAGTAAATCCAAATCAAAGTCGGAAACCTTTTTAATCTCACCGTTGTATACAACGCGTTCCAGCATGCTTACATCAACGTCAAGCTCTTCATCACCGTCTTCATAATACAGTGTACCCTTTTTAAGGTTAGTTATTTTATCTGTGTCAATTTCGATTGCGGGGTCGTTTTCCGAAACAAAAACTCCTGCCAGCGTATATACATCCGACTTATCGCGGAGCGCCGCCGCAACTACGTAATGTCCGAAAATGTCTTCCGGTTCATTATCGCCGAGTCTGTAGGAAACTCTGTCAATTTCTATTTCGTCATCGCGTCCGTTTGCCTCGGTGTACATATTCATACCGTTTTGCGCCGTTACAACGCCCTTTATTATCAGACCGTCAAAAACCTCTGTCATAAGGGTTCTGTCCTTTGCGATATCATACTGCTCGTTTTCGCCGTAGGAGGTCTGAATAACAATATCGATATCAAGAGCATTATAAATCATTTGGGCCAGCTCGCCGCGTGTGATATTTTTCGCCGGATTAAACTCAATACCCTTAAACAAACCAATATTTCTTGCCTTGGTTTCGCGGTATTGGTCGCCGGGATTTTCAACATCATAAACGTTGTAACCCAATGCGCCGGTGAGATAGTATGAAGCATCGCCCATAGAAGCGTACTTTGACGAATATTGGTCATAAGCGCCATCCATTTTTCCGCCTACGGCAAGAGTCATAATAATTTCGGCAAAGTCTTTGTATGACACCGCATCATCCTCATTAAACGTACCGTTTTCAAGGTTTTTCATAAGTCCGAGGGCACGCACAATATTAACGGCATCGCTGTGCTTTAACACTTCCGTGTCATCGGTATCATCACCTGCTACATTATAATCATACTCAAAAACGCGCTCCATGTCAACAGTATCATTTAAATAATTTTGCTCGATTTCTTCATCAGTAAGCTTTTTTGCAAAAACAGAGCCGTTACAAAGAATAAGCAAAGCTGTTATAATTGCGGTTATTCGCTTTTTCACTGTGCAATACCTCCGTTTTTATAGTCATATAATCTTTTTAACAGCACTGCTGTCTGTTCTCTTGTAAGCGTTCCGTGGGGGTCAAATTCAGTTTCGGATACGCCCTTTAACATTCCGGAGCTTACGGACTGAGCAATATAGCCGCGTGCCCATTCGGAGATGCTTTCCTTATCGGCAAATTTGTCAAGAACAGCCTCATCTGCGTTCTCAAGAGAAAGAGCCGTAACCAAAATCTTACCTGTTTCCTCTCTTGAAACATTTCTTGAAGGATTGTACATAACGTCCTTGCTGATTATGCCCAAATCTACCGCCTTTTGCAGTGCACCGGCAAAATAATCGGAACCGGAAACGTCTGCAAACTCAAAGCGGTATGCGGTTTCGTTCTCACCGATTGCCTTTATAACGTAGTATATAAGTTCCGCCCTTGTTACAACTTCGGTATTTCCAAAGTCGTTTTCCGCACGGTTTTGCATGATTCCGTTATTTAAAACAAAGTTGATACCGTCTTCTGCCCAGTATTTTTCCTGAACGGGCTCAGGGTCGGGTTCGGGAATCGGGTCCGGAATCGGAACAACCGAAGCGCCGTTTCTTACACCGCCGCCGCTTCCGCCTCCGCCGCCGTATTTAACAGATGATGAGCTGCTGTTTCCGCTTGAAATTTTCGCCGTTGCGGATACAGGCTCACCCTTGCTTGGCTCAAATACAGCAACGGGTGTTACTGTTACGGTTATACTACTTGCGGATTTTGAAACGCTTGTGCTTGCGCCTGTTTCGCCGTTTGACCACATAATTACCGTAGCGCCTTCTTTAACGCCTAAGTCGTGATTATACTTATATGATACGGTATACAGGTTATTACCTTTGCTTTCTATTTTAACATCTGTAACATACGGTTTTGCAGCACACAAAACAGCCGGGCTTGTATATGTTTCTCCGACCTTAGGTTCAACACTTGTCTTAGGTGTAACACGGAATTTAACGTATTTGCCCACATCGCTCTCGCGGATAACGTAGGTTTTTCCCGTCTCGTTTTCTATCGGAGTAAATGCGCCGTTTTCGCTGTCGGAAATCAGCCATGCATACTCGCTGTCTGCCTCGGTGTCACCGTTAAAATCGCTGTAGGTATAGCTTCCTGTATATGTCTGACCGATTGCGCCTGTGCCTGTGATTTTTACATCTGACGCATCAGGTGCAAGGGGCGGAAAGCTTACGGCGCTTTTTGCGGGTGCGCCTACATTTCCGTCAGCGTCCTTCGGCGTAACTTCCACGTAAATATAGCTTTTTTCATATTGCGGAGCAACCGTATAGGAAAGCTGTCCTTCTGCCTCTGTAATTTCTGTGTATGTTCCGTTTTCCGACTCTGACGCATACCAGTGAATCTCCGTACCGTCTTCGGGAGTCCCGAGAGCGTGGAAGTAGTAATAGTCAGCGTCTAAAATATATTCAGCCGAGTCTCTGCGTGAAAGCGTTATGCGCTTTGCCTTTGGTGTTTTTTGATCCTGAAGCTGTGAAACAAGCTTAATGGGCACGTTTCTTACAACAGCGCCCTGGCTTCCGGAAAATGACGGATTACAGCTTATTACAAGATAAACCGTACCTGCCGTTGCCCTGTCGTCTACAATAAGCTTGCCGTCCTCAACGGAAACACCGGGGTAATTTTCTCTCAGGGAATACTCAATAGTTTCATCCTCAAGACCGCTTGACGCACCGAACTGGTTTAAAAGCTTGCTTTCAAGGTAAAGCTCGGTTTTTCCGCCCTCAGCCTCGGGGATAACGCATAACGTGTCACCCTTATACTGTATGCCGGAAACAACAAGCTCGCCTATATAGTAATCGTCAATTAAAAATTCCTCATCAGGTCTCCAGTTCGTGTAGTATGTGAAAAGTCTGCCGGTTTCCTCCGCAGCGGCAGTTGCGGTATAACGCTGCCAATCTTTTGTCAAAGAAACAATTTCATCGGAACGCCGCGTATTGTTCGAAGAATAAAATTTACAGCTGTCTTTAATCACATTATTAAGGCACATATAAAGCGAACCAAGCTCGTAATTGGGGCTGTTGCATATCATAGTGCTGAAAAGATATGTTTTCCCCGCCTCCCCAATGGCATCTGTACTCGGATAATACTCACCGATTGCCGCACCGGTGTAGCTTGCGTCAGGCGTGTATTTAACCTTCATCGACGCACTTCCGGCACCGGGAGTATCAAACCAGCGGTTAAGCTTAACATAGCCGTTCGTGCTCCATCCGCCCTCAGTTTCAAAACCGGGGTTTGAAACAAGGTTCTGACCCACGCTTTTAAGTTTCAGAATATACTTATTATCTATACCGTCACAGCTTACCGTAATTGTAACGGTTCCGCCGTTAACATTTTCGGGTGCGTCAACCGTTACAACAGCGTCTTTGTTATCGATATCCCATGTGATTTCCGGAAGCTTTGCAACACCGCCGTCGTTTGCAGTATATGTATAGGGAATGCATACGTCACTGTAAAGTCTTTTGCTCGGCGAAAAGCCGGGTATACTTAAATTTCCTATCCTTATATCATTTAACATGACCTTTGAACGGTCAACAGCTCCGGAAATATTTATCTCGGTTATTCTTGTTATAACACTGTTGCTGTCGGGGCACTGAACACTTTTGAAATTAGGCTTTAAAACTGTTTTTAACAAAACTTTACCCGGCTTAGCATCGCTTGAAACATAAAGGCTGTCGCCGTCTGCGGTAATACCGGGATAGTCCCCGAGGGTTTCAAAGGAAACCACGGCATACTCCATGCCGGCAGAGTTTTTATACGCGTTTGCATATTCCGCCGCAAGAGTAATTCTGCTGTCCGGCTCACCCTCGCCGGGAACTTCGGCAGCGGTTTCGCCTGTGTACTTAAGGCTTGCAACGGTTAATTCCGAAGCGTACACCTCATCCATATACAACTCGCGCGGTACCCGGCTCACGGAGCAGGAGGTATCGAGATAGCGGGTTTCATTATCTTTTTCGCGCATTATGCCTATTGTGCGCTGATACCGGTCGGTTGTTGCGCTGTAGCAGTCGTCTGTGCCGTCACGCTTTGAACCGTCGGAATTTTCGGAAGCAATATTATCGTCCGTAACTTTATAATGCTTAATTGTTTTATTATCGCATGACCGGTCACCGGCATAAATATAGCAATTATCCGACACTTTGCAAAGTGCGGTAAACAGGTAATCGTATCCGGGAACTGTCGGTTTCAGCGCAGTATTTCCGTTATCCTGTTTAAGGGTTAAAGTGTATGCATTGGTAACGGAAAGATTTACTGCACGGTTTCCCGCAGCGGCGTCATCGGTATATGACATTCCGCTCGTGCCCTGTTCGTGATACGTCCAGTATTTCTCCTCTTCCATATTACCGTTTAAGTAATAGTTTTTACCCACCGGCTCTAATGTGAAGTTATAATTCTTAACATTTTCGCCGTTTGTAACCGTAACGGTTATAACACCGCCGTCGGCAGTATCGGGGTATGTCACATCATACTGTGCACCGGAATCCTCCGTCCAAACCTCTGCTTTAGGAACAGCGATTGTGTCAAAATCGTTTTCGTGGTAAATATATGGAACATACGCCGTGTAGTCGGTAACCCCGGGTGTAAGCTCAATGGCAAAATCGCCTATGTTTATCGCCTTTAAATCCGCCGAACCGGCGGCGTTGTCTGCGTCTGCAAATGCAGACGCGGACAGCATTACGGAAAAGCATAATACTATAGATATAAGTCTTAAAATCATCTTTCCCGAAACCGCTTTTTTCATGTGAAATCTCCTTTCAAGCAGTAAAAATTATTGTACGGTGTATTCTCCGTTTATTCTTACGGGTGTAATATTATTCAGATTGCCAAGCACAAAGGTTTTGATTTTCTGACCCTGTACAGCGGTAACCGTTTCGGTGTAGTTAAACTGTTCGCCTTTTGCGCAGTCAATGTTTTTAACATATGCCTTATCAAGAACTGTTTCACCGTTTGCCACCGTATAAACAGCGGTTATAACCGCAAACGAAGTAAGGTCTGTGGTATTTGCGCCGGAAAGTGCGGCTGTGATACCGTTTTCGTCTGCTGTGTAAGTAATTTTTGCGTTTGAAACGGTTGCTTGTTCTGTAAGCTTAATCTGTGCAAGGGTTGAAACAGGTTCAACACCTGTGGGGCACTGAATGCTCTTAAAGTTAGGCGTGCATGTTATTTTTACGTTAACCGTACCCGGCTTTGCCTCGGGCGAAACAACAAGCTTGCCGTCCGCAATGCTTACGCCGTCATAATTGCCGAAAAGCTCGTAAGAATATGCCGCATATTCCATACCGGCGGTGTTATCATAAGCATTTTTAGCCTGTGCCGCAAGGTTAACTTCTTTTCTGGTTCCGTCAAGCGTTACCTCCGCACCTTCTGTAAGTCCGATTGAGGCAACGGTTAATTCCGAAGCGTACACCTCATCCATATACAACCCGCGCGGTGTACGGCTCACGGAGCAGGAGGTATCGAGATAGCGGGTTTCATTATCTTTTTCGCGCATTATGCCTATTGTGCGCTGATACCGGTCGGTTGTTGCGCTGTAGCAGTCGTCTGTGCCGTCACGCTTTGAACCGTCGGAATTTTCGGAAGCAATATTATCGTCCGTAACTTTATAATGCTTAATTGTTTTATTATCGCATGACCGGTCACCGGCATAAATATAGCAATTATCCGACACTTTGCAAAGTGCGGTAAACAGGTAATCGTATCCGGGAACTGTCGGTTTCAGCGCAGTATTTCCGTTATCCTGTTTAAGGGTTAAAGTGTATGCATTGGTAACGGAAAGATTTACTGCACGGTTTCCCGCAGCGGCGTCATCGGTATATGACATTCCGTTCTCGCCCTGTCCGTGATTTGTCCAGTACTTCTCCTCTTCCATATTACCGTTTAAGTAATAGTTATCGCCCACAACTTCAAGAGTAATGAAATAGTCCTTTGAAAAATCGCCGTTTGTTACAGTCAGTTTTACAACGCCGTTTCTTACGGTTTTGGGATATGTAACTTCATATGACGCGCCGTCGGCTGTCCATGCGGTTACATTAGGCATTGCAACGGTTCTGAAGTCGTTTGCGGTGTACTTATAGGGAACATATGCGGTATATTCAGTTTTATCGGCAGATACGCCTTCCACAAAGAAATTGCCGACTTTTAATGCTTTAAGCGTGCAGTCCGTTGAAACCTCGCCGACTGTAATTTCCTTAACGCCGCAAACCTTGCCCTGTTTCGAATTTTCAACATTAGGTGTTACCGTGTAAACGGCAAGGGCTTTGCCGGCTGCATCGGAAGCAACGGTTACTTTACCGTTTTCGTCAATTGTTACCTTATCATTTCCGGCAATTGACCATGTGCCTGCCGCGTTTTCAAGACCTGCTTTATTGCCTGTCTGATTCAGCACTTCCGCAGTAAGCTCCAAAGAAGTTCCGGGTGCTGCAACAAGCCGGCTCTGTCCGTTTTTATTGTTAATATTAACACGTGCCGCCAAAAGCTCGCCTGCGTAATATGCGTCATACATATATGCCGGCTGAATACCGTTGCTGCCGCTTCTCCACATATAATACTGGAGTTTAATGTTTACATCGCCCGGTTTTATAACTGCGGGATAATATGTCCACTCGTTGTCCATTTCATCCTCGTAATAAAAACGGCCTTTGCCGGATTTCATAATCGTACCGTCTGCATTATACAAGACAGATGATGTTGTATCGTCTGCTACGGCTTCATTTGTATCCTGTTTAGGCTCAATACAAACACGATCACTATAACGCTCAGAAGTCCATGTTTTTTCGTTTTTCAGCATAAAACCGTATATTGTGCTTTTTATATCAGCAGGTGTTGCAAGACGTGAAGCAAAGCCTGCAATATAAGTTGCACCGGGTTTAAGTACAACCTTGTGTCCGTCGCTTTCACTGGGATAAATCATCGAATATGCAACGGAATTTCCCTGTATTGCACTGTATTGTCCGTCATAAGGATTATTCCTCGCAAACATATATAACGCTTGACCGCTCAAGCCGTAATTCCAATCATCACCGACAGGGCCGGTAAGCTCGAAGCTTCCGTTGGTATACATGTTTTCGCCAACGGTTTTTATTATTAATGTATAGATTTGCCTGTAGCCTTCAACTATAATTTCGGCGCCGTCCTTAACTTCGTCCGGGTATGTAACCGTCGCGCTACCTCCTACCGGATACACAACAGGCATTTTATACTCACCGTTAAAATACGGAACGTTAATCTGATAATTAAGGGTGTCCGCTTTAAAGTCAATAGCGTCAGCACCGGAGATATAAATTGCCGTGATATCACCCTCTGCGGCAAATGCCTGCAAGCCGTAAAGAGGCAGCATTGCAAAGCACAGCGCAAGTGCCAGAATTGCTTTTAAATTAAATTTTTTCATCGTTTTTCTCCTTTCTTGCCTTTAAAATATATATTTATGCAGAGCCCCGCTCTGCAGCAGTGCAAAGAAAAGTGCTATTTATTTCTGCCCATTTTATCAAAGGGAACGGGCTTGAAATCGGGATTTTCGGTATAGACATACGACGATGGCTTTAAATTGTAATTTCCGTTGTTTAAATCAACAAAACCCGGGTTTGCGCCTGCCCTGATATTCCCTTTTGTTTCAACCTCGCATTTCTCCACATATTCGGGCGTATTATAAAGCGCCGTGGTATAGGCGAGATTATCGGCAAACACATTGTCATATGGCTTGCCTTTTAATTCCATAGAAAGGGTTATGTATTGCTGAAGTCCCGGGAATGCGTCAATCCAAACCTGCGAGGTTGTTGCGTACGGCGCGCCTTCAAGCTGTGTTTCAAAGCTGTCGCTGATGTCAAAATTTCGTATTTTAAACGCATAGTCGCAGTTAATCATGATATTGTTTCTTACTTCATTATACCTTCCGCCGTTTACAAACACTGGGTCGCCGTAAAGATTTGCAAAAACATTTCCTTCCACGAAATTCTCCTGAATGGAATTATCAAGGTAAACGCCGAAGATATAACTTGAAGAAGCGGAGGATATGTCGTGCAGATAATTGTAACGAATTTTGTTTCCCCGTATGAATATACTTCCCTGACCGTAAATCGCGCCGGCATCGTCGCCCTCATGCAAAACATCATATATTTCGTTGTATTCGAATATGTTGTTTAAGCCGCTGAGACCTACCGCCATATGAGGCGCATTATGTATCTCGTTATGCCTTGCGATATTGCCCACGCCGCCGAAAGATATTCCGCTTGAATATGCAGCTTCAGTTCTGCCGAAGCGTGTTATTTCGTTATTCTCGGCATAACACTGTCCCGCGGTAAGAGTTTTATTCGTGCCGCCGTAAATTGCAATGCCGGAATCAACGTCATGAATATACGAATCCATTATTCCGTTTCGCGTTCCGCTGATGTCCACAGCCGTATCGCAGGTATAGGAAATTTCGCTGTCGGTAATCAGGTTATCATGACCGCCGGATATTCTTACGGCGCTGTAACGCGACATTGTAAAGTCAATCCCCTTAAACTGTATATATGAAGCGTTTTCCATTCTTAAAAGAGCGTCGCTCATTAAAGATATGTTAATGGGCTGACCGTTTAAATTCCCGGAAAGATAAATATACATCACTTTTGTGTCAAAGTCTATGTAATACTCACCCGGCATATCTATTTCCTCAAGCAGGTTGTAGATATAAAACGGCTGTCCGCTTAAGACGGAATAATAGCTGCCGAGAGTTGATGTAACAGTCATATTATCCGTATCGACACTGCCCAAAGGCACGGTCTGCTCCGCCCATGCGAATTTCCACTGTCCCCACAAAAGCGCCTTGCCGGAGGGAATATTCGCCCATTTCTTTATACGGTTGTCATCTACCTTAATTGTAAACGGCGCCCCCAGTGTCTGCTCTCCTTTATAATCATCATCATAGCCGCCGTCAATAACCGACTGCACTGTCATTGTGCCGCTGTTGGGATACCGTGCGAGAGTCATGGGCGTTCCGCCGATAAACACTTCGGGAGAATTTATCGTTATCCGTTCAACAAGCCCTGCGGATACGTATGCGGAAGGATACGAAGTCGAGCCGAACCATTTTTGAATCCCCAAATCCGTTATGCCGAAATCTTTCAGGTCAACGGTGTACAGCTTATCCCTTGCGGATTGGTCGGCGAGCCTGTCAAGCACGGCTGTGTCCGTCACCTTTTTAAACGCGGAATACGGTATTGTTTTTCCGCCGTTTATTACGGCTTTTTCACTTCCGTATGCGGTGTAAACAACCGGAGAGCTTGCCGTACCGGAATCGTCCTTTGTAAGCTTAAGCCCCGTATCGGAATAATAATTTCCGCCCCGCAGGTACACGGTATAGCCGAAGGGGTTTGTTCCGCCGGACTTCTTTTTATCTCTTATGCGCTTTTGCGCCTCTGCAAGAGTTGCCACGGGATTTTCTATTGTTCCGTCGTTTTTATCGCTGCCGCCCGGCGAAACGTAAACCTCTGTTTCCGGCTTAAAATGCAGGCTGCCGTTTGCCGGAGACAAGCTGTCTTTAAACCACACAAAGCTTTTAACTTCGGTTCCCGGCTGTGCCTCGATCTGTTCGCTGTAAGACACAAGTTTTCTGTTCTGT
>CAJLYO010000016.1 GCA_905210885.1 uncultured Eubacteriales bacterium
TTGCCAGCAATATTTTTGTATCCAGTAAAAGTGAACGCTTTTTTATATACTCTATATCATACTTGATTTTCTCCTCCGGCCTTAAAAACAGCCCCGTTATTTGTGCAAGACCCGTAATACCCGGCTTTACCATAATTCTTTGCGAAAAACCGGGAATATAGGCTTCAAAGCATTTATAGAAAACCTCTCTTTCGGGACGCGGCCCTACAAGTGACAAATCGCCTGCAAGGCAGTTAAATAGCTGCGGTATTTCATCAAACTTTATTCTTCTTAAAACCCTGCCGATCGCCGTCAGTCTCTCATCATCTTCGCCGAGCGACCAACGGATTCCGTCCTCCTCGGCGTTTTCATACATTGTTCTGAATTTGTATATGTAAAACCTCTTGCCACCCAGTCCGAGCCGTTCCTGCCTATATATCGGTTTTCCTTTTGAGGTCACCGCCACGCATATGTAGGCAATGAGCATAGGAATCAGAAGAATAATAATGCCGACAAAAGATGCGATAATATCAACTGTTCGCTTTATGAAACCGTATACCGGCTTTGGCGGCAAGTATGTTATTTTTTCAACCTCATATATTTCATCCGTTCTCTCGAACGGCAATATAACCTTTTCTGCGCCGCTTTCCGTTACGGTTTCCATCGTAATCATCTCTTTTCCTTTTCGATTTGTTTTTTTAATACTTCAAAGCCTTTTACAACATCCTTATCATAACTCTTGTCAATCATAAAATTAAGCGGCTCAGATATCAGAAAATTCTGAATTGCTCTTATATCGACAGAACGAATATCGCACCCGGCTATGGGATAAGATACGTCAGATAACAAATTTCTCATTTTTTGCCTGTATATAATCGGGTAAAAATCTATGTTCATTTTCAGGCTTAGCACAGCCGAGTGAAATCTTGCACCGATTATCTTACGGCACACAGAATATGCCCTTTGTATTTCTCCGCCGGCGCTGTGGCTCACGATTTCCGCCATATTCTTATACTTCATAAGCGACTTTACCTTTTTGCACAGAGAAGTATCGTCCTCTGTGCCTGTATCAAACGCAAGAAGTATCACGCCTTTTCCTGTCGTTTCAATCCAGTAATCGGCGAACTGTGCCATTTTTAAATAGTAACTGCCGTTATTGCCGTCATAACGAATAAGCGATATACCGAGTTTATCGCCGTCCGATTTTTTCGGGAGCCAACCCTTTGGCATTCCGAACAGAATATCCGGCATATAGGAAATCATCGTATTCGGACACCTTTTTTGAAGCCATAAAAAGCTATTCTTGTCGCGGCATACAATATACTTGAATTTTTTCAGCTTATGTATGACAAGCCGTTCGGCAAGCCTGCTTTTAATCGGCTCGATATTGCATCCGATACAGTAATCGGCAATATGCTTTCGTCTTAAAAACCAGATAAGTTCGCATTTCAGCGCCGCACGGCTGTTTACCATAAATCCGGAACCGATGACCAAAAGCTTCGGGAGTTTTTTCTTCTGCCCGCTATTTTTTAAGCTGACATTTTTTTCGTCAAGCAGCAAAGTCGAATGAGAATTGCGCGCGTCTACGTAAAAATTATATTCCGGCATATAATGCGCTGTTATTTTCTGCATATAATCGTCGCCGAAATTTTGATCAAAATATCCGCACAATTCCAATTCCATATTATTCTCCCGCCGTTTCCGTTTCGTTTTTCTTAATATAAACCAACACTCCGCATATCAGAAAGCCGAACATTAAGGCAAGCACAAGACCCACTGCATAGTAAAATACCGTACTTGCGGTTTTATGCGCCACAACCCCCGAAATGCAGGCTATGCTCTGTGCGGATTTGTATGAATTATAATCGTCTATTGTATCTTTCGTAAGCGAATAGAGTTTGTTAAACTTTTCGCATGTGTTTTCAAGGCTCGTTTCAAGTGCATTTTGGAGCTCCTTATTTGAAAATCCGTCCGGGAAGCTGTTCGCATCACTCTCATAGCGCTGTCTGTCAATCTCCGTATTCAAGGCGACCGTGCGATATTTGACATAGTCTAACACAAGCTGATCATATACCGACTTGTTCTGAACGTAGTTTTCATCACGCTCGGTGCTTTCCCGCACCTGCGAGCTTTCGCTGTCGTCATCGTCCTTGTTCCGACCGTCTCTGTCCCAAAGATACTGCTTGTTCTTGTCGGAATAAATCGTCATAAGTTCTTTTTGCGTTTCCGCTTTTTTATTGTTAAGGTCAATATCATATACTGCGTCCGTTATTTTATTATGAAGCGCATTTCTCAGATACCAAGCGTTTTTTGTAATACCGTTCTCAATAACCATACGTTCCGCAACTGACAAATCCCGTTCGGTAAGCGATTTATACTCCGCTATCAGGTCCAAAAGCGAATAGCCTGTCTGCGGCGAACGATAATTCTTTTCCGCCTCGTAAACTCTCGCCAAATACTCAATATTAGAGTTTATTTTCTTTCGCAGAATATCCACCGTATCATAGTAATCATACTGCATCGCCACATCTCCCGACAGGTTTGTTATATCATAGCTATAAGTATATCTTTCAACATAATACAGGCGGTACTGGCTGAAAACAGCGCTGAGCATGCGTTTGGCATAGTCATTGCCCTTTGATGTAGTATATTTTACCGAGTAGTACACCGTATTCTTCTTTTCATCCTCATTTTTTTCGTAATCGGAAAACTTGTCGATCCACGACGCATATTTTTCCTGCTCGGCTGTGGGGATAATGGGAGTCACGGTGATATTGCGGCTGATTTCATCAATATTCGTTGTCTTAAACCCAAGCTCCGTTAATGCGTTTTTAATCACAATCGAGCTTTTGATTTCATAAGGATTTATTTTTTCGCCGTTTTCGGCAAGCCCGTCCTCAGCCTTTGCGCCGATATACTTTATCAGTATCTCCGATGTGTAGCTCTCGTCAAGCTTCAGCTTAATGGAGCAAAGAACAACGCTTACGGCAAGCAGTATAATAAATACTTTTTTATGCTCATACAGTCCGTTTAAGAAATCACGCAACAGCATTATCACTTTCCTCCTTCTTGATCTTTTTTCTTTTCAATACGGAATATATAAGCCACCATAAATAAAGCACAGCAGACCATATAACCGTTATTTTGGCAATCGTCACAACAGAGGAAACAACTCCCTGTCCGTGACCTATGCCGCTTATATACAATGTTTCATAAGATACGGTATTTATGTACTCGTCATTTACGGCAGCGGCTCTTTTTAAGAACTCGTCTATTTTCACCGTAATATCGTCGCATTGCTTATCTGCGGCCTTTTTAACCCAATCCGCGCTTTCTTCAAATGCGGAAAATTGGTTTATCAGATAGTCGTAATAATGTGCCTCGTTTTCCGACTCGTCCCCGGCAAGGTTCGCCTTGCTTGCGTTTTCCGTCAGATAATCTATTCCGATTTTTGTTCTGTTCATATAAAATACATTGTCCGAATCCAACGCCGGAATAAACACTACCTTCGTGACAAGCGGGTCATACACGGATATCCCGTCCAGCATAATGTTATATTCACCGCGGTTTCTCTGCGTCTGCTCATAATTTTCTTTCGATACATAACCGAACTGCTTTAAAAGCTTGTCCTTGTCGGCGGTAATCCCGTTTTGGATCACAAACGCCTTGTACGTTTCGACATCGTTGTCCGTTATTCTCGACAGTTCCGCACTCAGATCGCCGAAGCTCACGCCGTCCTTTGAAACAAACCTCACGTCCTCATCGTAACGGCTTGACAAATACCTGTTTATGCGGTTTATAACGTTTTGCATCTCACCGGCACGGTTGAAATAATCGAGTGATTTTGTTTCTGACCAGTCCATATCAAACACAGCGCTTGTAAAAATATACTTATCTTCATAATGCTCCTTATAGCTGTCAGCAACAGCGGTTAGTATTTTTGCTTTTGACGGCAATACAAACTGTTTCAAAACCGCTCTGACGGACGCAGGTATGCCGTTCGCCTTAATCGAATCCGAGATAACCGAATACGAGATCGTATATTTTGACGGAAAGTATGAATATGTATCATTTCCGTCGAGAACATTCTGCCTTATTGCGTTAAAGCTACCGTCCGTGGTGATACCGGTAACGGAAATATGCTCCTTCAGCGTATCGGGGGTTAACTTGTTATTCAGCTTATCACAGGCGCTTGTTAAGACCTCATCGCTTAACACCTCATAAATATCAAACGGTGATCCGTCCGGGTTGCATCCCTTTGTTATTTCTGAAAACGAAATTGAAACGGTTGTGTATGCCGTATTCAGATTTCCGGCAATAACGCAGATTGCCGCAAGTGCCGTAATTATGAATACGCATATCAGTGAATAGCCGAACTTCGCTTTCGGTATTTTTACATTATCGTTCTCCTCAAACAATATATCCGCAGAGATTTCCGTTTCATCGTTTGATGTTTTTTGCTCCGGATACAGTGTTTTATTGCTGAATATCATATAAAATCTCCTTTTGTTTTTTCGGATTTATCGAAGGAAAGTGCCGCATATATCAGCAAATTCCAGAAAGCCTTAATACTCGGATTTATTGTGAGCGTCATAGAAAGCGCCAATATGCCGAGCATCGCCGCCGAGATATATCCCCGTTTTTTTATGTTTCTCAATACAGCCGCAGAGGACATCAGAATAAACATTACAAATCCCGGTATGCCTTGGTTATAGAGCGACTGTATAAATTGATTGTGTGCCACCACGTGCATCAGTTTTCCGTCTATCATCATTTCGTGATAGGCAAATATTCCTCTGCCGTACATCAGTTCCCACGACGAGTGTTTTATCGTATTGAGCATTGAAAGCCATATATCCCCTCGTCCGGTTCCGTGGGATTCGATAATCTTTTGTATACTGAAACGCGATGAAACATCTTCGGGCAGAATCGGAATAACAACCGTCCACAGAATAACCGCCATGCCGATTGCCGTGCAAATTCCGATAATGCGCTGTTTTGTCCCCTTTGCGTTTATGAATACATATGACATTATCATAACCGCAAGCCCAAGCAATCCACCGCGCGAGCCGGATGTGAAAACCATATATGCTCCGAGAACAAGCAAAACCGCGCATATAACGGCATAGATTTTGTTGTCTCTCAGCTTTTTTAAAGCGACTGCCATAGGCAAAAGAAAAAATCCGGAAAAGTAGTTCGGATCGCTTGTGGTTCCGAATATTATCATCGTGTTTCTGTCGCCGTACCAATCCGCACCGATAAATCCAAGCGTAATCAGTACGCCGAGCAGTGTAAGTTGTGTAATCTCAAACGCTTTAATTTCATTTTCAGTATATTTGCGCATGGTTATAAGAAACATCAGACCTATCGTTTCAAAATATCCGCGCACATATTGCAGCGCCACCGGGCTTCTGTCCGCAAACAACGTCATAACAACCGTTATCAGATACGCAAACGACAACAAATGAACGATGTTCAGCTCAAGTTTTTCACGATAGAAAAAACAGCTTACCGCAAAATATCCGGCAATAGGTATAGTCAGCAGTTTCAAAAAGGAATTTCCCGCAGCGTTGATTGTAATGGTAAGCGGCAACGCAAGAAAATACGCACAGGCAAGAATGCACGAAAGCCCGATATCCGCTTTTTTCAGACCGTTTATCAATCTTCTCATCTCCGTTTCCTTCTGAATGTTATATTATACGTAAAAAGCGCCGCTACATCTGCCTTTTTTGCCGCAAAAAAGCAATAGCTTCGTCTTTTGACGTAAGCAACGGCTTTTCTCCGTGGAAGTATTCTATTGCATCCAAAAGAACGGAAAGAGAATATTCTTCAAGCCTTATGAAGGTTAAGGCGTGCATGGCCCTGTCTCTGTCTCTGCCGAAACGCAAATCGGAAATATGCATGCAACCGCTTCTGTCTTTTAATATCTCAAATAAATCTTTTTCCATAGTCAGCCATCCTTGATTACAAAGTATTACTCTGCCGATAACTTATTTTCAGTGTGTTTACAACATAATTGCGATTATGTTGTAAATGGGTGTTTGTCTTATGCAAACCATTGAAAAACATGAAGTTTTCTTGAATGTTTTTTGCATAAAAACGCTTGCTAAACAGACCAATGATATTGCAAATATAACATTGGTCTGAATTTCCGTATCCTTTTTTTGTTGCATAGTGACGAGATTTTGAAAATAAACGGGAAAGAAATCGCAAACTATTGACAATTCGACTTTTTCTGATAAAATATATGTAGATAAGTATATCTTTTTTTGACAGGCACAACATAATCGCAATTATGTTGTTTTTTTAACATCGCAAAAGACCAAGCTTTTGCAACTGTTTCATATGCTCTGTTCCGCTTTCCGCAGTGTAAATTCTTGTAGTGTTAATATTGGAATGTCCGAGTATATCAGCAAGTCTTACAATATCTTTTTGCAGGGAATAATAAGTTCTTGCAAAAAGGTGGCGAAAGTTATGCGGAAACACTTTTTCTTTTGACACTCCCGCACTCTCACACAGCTCCTTTAACATTCTCCATATATTCGATCTGTCAAGAGGCGTACCCGTTCTCGTAACAAAGATGCTGCCGCTTTTGATACCCTGTTTCAACGCATACTTTTGCAGGATAATACATAGCTTTTTGGGCAGAAAAACCTGTCTTATTTTTCCCTTGCAGTTTATTATTGCCTGTCTGCGTTTTATGGCCTCAAATGTTATAAATTTAATTTCCGATACCCGAAGTCCTGTGCTTGCAATCGTCTGTATCAGATAATACAGCTTTTCGTTTTTCCTGTCCTTTGCCGCCGTCAGCAGTCTTTCATACTCTGTTTTTGTCAGTTCCTTTGACTTGTCTGCAAAAATCTTGCGCTGTGTTTTCAATGTTTTTACCTTCATTTTGTGCCAATCGGCATATTCAAAGAACATATTGAGCGAGGACAGTATCGAATTAACACTTGCGGTTTTATATTGCGCAATCAGGCGTTCTTTATATTGAATGACTCTTTCCTTGCGTGGAATTTCTCCGCCGAGCCATTTGACAAACGCCGTAACATCACGAATATATTTCTCAATGGTAGCGTCCGATTTTTCTTCGTTTACAAGATATTTTCTGAATTTTTGAATTTGTTTTTCGGTTATACTCTGTAATTTCATATTGACCGCCTCCTTTCTTTTCACCATATATATTGTGCCACTCAGGCAAAATTTATAAATTGAAGCTGTCAACAGTTTGCTCCTTTATCTCCGATTTTGTCAAACTTGCGTAAAATGAGTCTTACTATTGCCGAATTATATAAAAGCCGCCCGACAATAAAGGCATGTTGCCTCTATGCCGGGCGGCTTTTTCTGCCGTCTGAAACCCTCGTTTTAAAAAGGCTTATTTTAATTTTTTTATTTAACGATTACATACCATAAACCGACGCAGAATTTTTATAGTATATTTGTACGAGCATTATTTTAATATTATTCTCATTTCATATCGGCGGCAATACATTGGTCGATTAATGATTTCAGCTTCTCCATTTGTGATTTGCCGGTAACGGCGCCGACAATCGGTTCTCCGACGATGCTGCCGCTGCGATCAACCACATATGTTGTGGGATAGGCATACACATTTTCGACAAACTTTCCCGCCTCGCTGTCAGAATCAAAGTATACGTTCCGATAGGAGGCGTCTTTCTTTTTCAAAACTGCCTTTGCTTCGGATATTGCCGCTTCATCTCCGTCAAGCGTGAAAGAATTTATTCCGATGAGAGAACCGCCTTTCCCGGAAAGCTCCTTATTCAGCGCATCGAGTTCGGAAAGCTCACCCACGCAGGGAGAGCAGGTAGTAAACCAAAAGTTTACCACCGTGACAGCATTGCCTGAAAACAGCTCATCACTCTTTATTTCGTTCCCGTCCAGATCCTTTCCTTCAAAGGAGGGAAAATTTCCCGTACTGCCGTTATCGGATGGCATACTCATATCATTATCCGACGATTTTTGCGCTGCATCCGGATATTTTTTTTCAATCATAGTCAGCTTATTTTCAATATCCCGGATTTTCTCCGCTTCACCCTTGAGCAATTTAAACTCGTCCTCCGTAAACTGTTCCTTGACGGTGTCAATGGTTTTGAGAAGAAAATCACCGTAGTTTTTACCGTCCTCCTGCAAAGTCATACCTTTGTCCGCCGCCGCAAAAACCTGTTCCCAAAGCTTTGTATTCTCCGCCAGAATCGCATTTTCACGTGCCATCAGTTCTTTATGCATTGCTACCGCTTCTTCGGCATTTTTCGGTTCATTTTCCATACCGTTCAATTTGTTTTTATCCGCCGTTGTGCAGGCTGCCGTAACCAACACCACCAGCACAAGCGTCAGCGCCGCTGTTAGAAGTTTTTTTATACTCATATTTATTCCTCCTGATTTTTTTATTTATCATTTGCGGCATTTTCGCCGCTTTTATCTTTACCTTCTCCGAAGCCGTACCGAAAACGAACGGCGTTTGTCGGACATTCCCGGACGCACATACCGCAGCGAATACATTCGGTATGGTTAGGCGTTTTCGTCACGTCCACAGCCATTTTGAAAGCTTTTGCGCATTTTCCGCAGGCTACACATTTGCCGGTATCCACTTTCATTTGAAACAGCGAAACCTTGTTCAAAAGGGCATAGAACGCACCAAGCGGACACAGCCATTTGCAGAACGGTCTGTAAAACAACACGCTTACCGCAATTACTGCAATCAAAACACTGAATTTCCAAGCAAACAACGCTCCGAGTGCAGATCGAATACCGGAATTGACAACGGATAGCGGAATTGCCCCCTCCAATACGCCCTGCGGACAAATATACTTGCAGAAAAAGGGGGCACCCATTCCGACATCGTCTACCGCCAACGCCGGCAACAAAAACACCGTTACCAAGAGAACAACGTATTTAATCCAAGTCAAACATTTCAGTTTTTTGGTTGAAAACTTTTTTGTCGGGATTTTATGCAGCATCTCCTGAAACCAGCCAAACGGACACAAAAAGCCGCAGATAAAGCGTCCCAGCAATACTCCAAACAATATGAGGGTTCCTGTAATATAATATGAGAAACCATATTTTGCAGATCCCGCTACCGTTTGAAGCGCACCGATAGGGCAGGCTCCGGATGCCGCAGGACAGGAGTAGCAGTTAAGTCCCGGCACACATACTGTTTTTCCGGCTCCCCGATAAATTTCGCCCTTCAGAAAATTTGGCAGATGCAGGTTGCTCAACAGAGCCGCCGCTACCTGAATGTACCCGCGAAAGCGAGTCAATTTTTGTGATATACCTGAAAATTTCTTACCCAATTCCTACACACTCCAGACATAATCTGATTGCCTTGCTCAGCACGGTCGCTGCCTCACTGCGCCAAACTCCAAAGCACAGCATTACTGCACAGGCAACCAAAAGCGCTGCCTGTGCCACTGCTTTTTTCCGATGTATCAATTACCTCATCCTTTCGCATTTGTTCTCAAAGGACCTTGATTCTGCATCATTTTTCCTTTATCGTTAGCCCGGCAATTTGCTGTTTACAGGTTTTCAATTAAAACTCAGCCACATTGCATAACGGATTTAAGCTATTCAGGCCCTCCCACAAAAAAGCCTTATATACTGTGTTTTCGGTTCGTTTCCATTCGCTCGGCAGCGGCAGGATTTTTTCTTTCACAAGCTCAAAATTTACCGGCTCAATACGTATATCTTTCAAAATGCCGTCCTCATAGTGTGCAAGCACAAGCTGTCTTAAACCGCTTTCGGCAACTGCTTTCACCTGTGATTCGCTTATAAATTTCACATAATATGATTTATTCTCTGTTTTGGTAAATGCCTTAATCCGCACAGCTGTGTCAATCGGCGTCCAATAGCCTCTGTACGCATAGGATTTACCCTTGCTTTCATTAAGCGTAATATAACCGTTTTGAACTTCGGCAATTACCGCAAAGTTGCTTCCGTTTTCAATTTCCACAGGCTTGTCAAGCTCTATACAGCGAAATCCGCCGTATTCAAAACAAACGGTTTTTGACGCTGCAGCCGACAATTCGCGGGGATCAAATTCCTTATCCCGAACATTCGTATATATTTTCACGGTACATACCGTATTTTCTCCGGAAATTCCGACGCTGACCGCTTTGATTTGTTCTTTTTTTTCTTCTGTTCCATTTTTTGCTTCAAAAACATTTGCCGCCTTTGTCAGCTTCAGCATGCTCCCCACTCCAAAATCCTCCGGCTTTGCGTCATAAAAATAGTTATGGTCATACTTATCATTTTCCACATAGTCAAAAGCGTAAATTTGTTCACAGGTGACCTCGTATGAAAGATAAAAATATTCAGATGAATGATAGCTGTTTTTAATAAGCCATCCTCCGTCAAGCTTTGCTCCTCCCGGCACAAAACTCTCAGCCGGAAGCGTATCATCCCAGCCAATCACAGTACATGCATGCGGCTGTCCGCTTTTTTCGTTGTTCGGATTATATCGTTCGGTTTCTGTTGCGTATTTATACGAAAAGGTTACTGCACCGTATTTCACAATGGCGCGCTTCATCTTTTTTCTTGCCTCCTCGCTATCGGCAAGATTTCTGCCGTCCACTGCGATTGCATTCTCCAGCTTATACGCCGCGTTGTCCCAACCGTTTACATCATACGGAAGATTTGCAGCAACCGGACCGCACCATGTCGAGAGAAGACCGGCGGCGTTCTTTGTTCCGCCGCCCATGCTCTCCCATTTGTCACCTTGTACGGTTATTTCTCCTTCGGTATTGCCCAAAGGATCACTGCTCCGATTATATCGTGCATAGCCTATCTGCTGCGGTGACAAAAAACACTCTCTCGACGTAACCGCCGCGTCAATCCCTTTTCTGAGGATCGATGTTTCCGATGCGTTTGCCGCCGCATATGCCCAGCACAAAGAGGTATTTCCCTGATCTCTGACAGGCGTGACGATTCCGTGTTCCCTACCGTCATATTTCGGCTGTGCCGCAAGCATTTCAATATCGACATTTCTTAATGCGGACGGTGATTGAACACTGTATGCATATCCTGTCTGTGACAGAAACGCCGCAATATACAAAATACTGAAAATTGCCCGCCGTAATTTAATTCCCATTTTATTATTTTCCTTTCATCTATTTGAGAACTGTTACCCTTTATCGTTAAAATCTGCAGTTTGTGCAGACTGAAGCCGTATCGGTAATGATTTTGGGCGTCGCCTCATTACGGCTGTCAATAAACTCTTTGATTTTGCCGATTCCGCCGTAAATTACAGTCTTATCTCCGTAAACGACAAGCGACGGAGCCTGAGTCAGACCAAGTTTTTTTGCGTCGTCTTCGTAAACTTCAACATCACGCACCTCAAATTCAATGCCTGCGTCCTCTAAAATAGGCTTTATCAGTTTGCAATTTGGGCAGGCAGAGGTTGTGTAAAGCTCGCAATATCGGACGCGAGAAAGATTTTTCTCTTTTTCGCTATGCTTTTCGGAAGCCTTTTCCAAACCGATACTGTAAGTCTTTCTATCCAGAAATTCCTGACTTTTTCCGTCGTTCCAGTTCTGAACCGGGCGATAATAACCGGTAATACGGCTGTAAACCTCGGTTTTGTTTCCGCATTTTGGGCAAACGCTTTGTTCGCCGGTAAGATAGCCATGGTTTGCACAGACCGAATAAGTCGGAGATAAAGTATAGTACGGAAGTTCGTAATTTTCTGCAATCTTTCGCACTAGAGCTGCCGCCGATTTCCACTCAGGCAGCTTTTCACCGAGAAATGTATGAAACACAGTTCCGCTTGTGTAAAGCGGCTGAAACTTGTCTTGTATATCCAGAGCCGAGAAAACATCATCGGTGTAACCTACCGGCAGATGGCTTGAATTTGTGTAGTACGGAGTGCCGTTTTCATTTGCGGTAACGATATTCGGATAACGTGCCTTGTCGTGCTTGGCAAGGCGATATGCCGTGGATTCGGCAGGTGTCGCCTCAAGGTTGTATAAATCGCCGTACTGCTCCTGATAATCTGAAAGTTTTTCACGCATATGCTTTAGCACGCGAACCGCAAAGTCCTGCGTTTCGGTATGGGTCAAATCCATATTCAGCCATTTTGCGTTTAAGCCAGCCTCATTCATTCCCACAAGACCGATTGTTGAGAAGTGACTGTCAAAGCTTCCGAGATAGCGCTTGGTATAGGGATAAAGCCCTGCGTTCATCAGTTTTTCAACCGTTGTACGCTTTATTTTTAAGCTGCGCGCTGCAATATCCATCAGCTTGTCAAGCCGCACAAAAAAATCTGTTTCGTCAGAAGAAAGATAGGCAATCTGCGGCATATTTATCGTCACCACGCCGACAGAACCGGTTGATTCGCCGCTGCCGAAAAATCCGCCGCTTTTTTTTCGGAGTTCCCTTAAATCGAGGCGCAGACGGCAGCACATGCTGCGCACGTCGGAGGGCTCCATATCCGAGTTTATGTAGTTGGAAAAATAGGGTGTGCCGTATTTGGCGGTCATTTTAAAGAGCAGGCGGTTATTTTCCGTTTCACTCCAGTCAAAATCCCGTGTAATCGAATAGGTAGGTATGGGATATTGAAATCCTCTGCCCTCAGCGTCACCCTCAATCATAACCTCAATAAATGCCTTGTTTATCATATCCATCTCTTTTTTACAGTCGCCGTACGTAAAATTCATCTGCTTTCCGCCGACGATGCATGGCTGCACTGCAAGATCGGGCGGAACAGTCCAGTCGAGTGTTATATTTGTAAACGGAGCCTGCGTACCCCAGCGGCTCGGCGTGTTCACTCCGAAAATAAAGCTTTCTATGCAGTGCTTTACCTCAATATAGCCCAGATTATCCGTCCGCACAAAAGGAGCAAGGTAGGTATCAAAACTTGAAAAAGCCTGTGCACCGGCCCACTCATTCTGCATAATGCCCAGGAAGTTTACCATCTGGTTGCAAAGTGCCGGAAGGTGCTTTGCCGGTGCGCTCGTAATTTTTCCCGTAACGCCGCCGAGTCCTTCGGAAATAAGCTGTTTTAAGCTCCAACCGGCACAGTAGCCGGTGAGCATGGAAAGATCATGAATATGCATTTCGGCATTTCTGTGTGCATTTGCAATTTCTTCGTCATATATTTCGCTGAGCCAATAGTTCGCCGTTATCGCTCCCGAGTTGGAGAGAATCAAACCGCCTACCGAATATGTAACTGTTGAGTTTTCTTTTACCCGCCAGTCCGATACCCTTAAATAACCGTCCACAAGTTTTTTATAATCCAGCATGGTAGAACGGATTTCACGCAGCTTTTCACGGCTTTTGCGATACAGAATATATGCTTTTGCTACGGGTGCATAGCCTGACCGCTGCAAAACAGTCTCTACGCTGTCCTGAATGTCCTCCACGCTGATTTCGCCGTTTTTAACCTTTGAGGCAAAATCCGACGTTACCTGAAGCGTAAGAAGATTGATAATATCTGTGTTGTGCGGCGTTTTCGTTGCATCAAACGCTTTGGTGACGGCGGTTGAAATCCGCTCAAGATCAAATCTTGTCAATCTTCCGTCTCGTTTTCTCACTTTATACATGTTTCATCACTCCTTTATACCCCGCGGACGCGGGTGTTTGGTATATATGGAAGGACTGCGTTTTCAAGCTGTTTTATTTCCTCCGGCAAAAAAGGCGATAAATTCTTATCGGGAACATTGCCGGAATCGACAAATTGCTGTATAAAATATCTTTTGGCTCCCTTGAGCCATATTCCGATATCCTTCATATCATTTATGGTGTGCAGCGATTTGCACACGGTTGTCCGAAATTCAAAGTCAATATTTCCGTTCATCAAAAGACGAACGCTTTTTTCAATTTGCGGCAAAACCTCTGAACCGCAGGTTTCGTTATAGCGCATGCGGCTGTTCTTTATATCCATTGCCGCATAATCGATAAGGCCTTCATCAATCAGGTTTTTCAGCATTTCCGGATTTGTTCCGTTGGTATCAAGCTTAACCGAAAATCCTTTTTTTCGGACGGATTTTATAAGCTCAGGAAGCTCGGGGGTAAGAGTAGGCTCGCCGCCGCTTATGCAGACTCCGTCTATTTTTTTCTTGCGTAAATCAAGGAATTCCATAAGTTCTATCTGAGCAATTTCATCTCCGTCATAATTTGAAGAAATCAACTTCGCGTTATGGCAATACGGGCAGCAAAGATTACAGCCTGAAAGAAAGACTGTGCAGGCAACCTTTCCCGGATAGTCCAAGAGGGACAATTTTTGAAGTCCGGCAATATGCATTTTCTTTCCCTCGCTTTCGGATCATATTTTGTTTTTATTTTTACATTCCGGGCAGATTCCCTCGAACACGGCTCTGTGACGAAATACCGTGTAACCGGTCGCATCTGCAACCTTTTCGTCCGGATCGGAAAGATAATTAAACGGAATATCGATTACCTTTCCGCACTTAAGACAGATAATATGATAGTGAAGGTCTGTTCTTAAATCATATCTGTCTGCGCCCGGCACCTTGATATGAAGTATTTCACCGTCTTCAGACAAACAGTTTAAATTGCGGTATACGGTACCCTGACTGATTTTTCCGTCAATTGCATGAACCTCCTCGTATATCGTGTTGGCGGTTGGATGATCTGTGTGACTTCTGACCGTTTCCAGAACGACTCTGCGCTGTTTTGTTTCCCTGTGTTTCAGCATTATTTATGCACTCCCCTAAGTTTTGTCATATTTTAAATTTGTTATTCAGCGTCCGTCAAGCGGGACATATTCACTGCATGGAGCAACAACAGTATATGCCGGGGAAATGACTTCATTAAATTTTTATTGGTGCTTGTTCTCGCATATTTATTGTTTTTCATAATCACATCATACTTTTCATTTAATTTTTATATATTATTAGGAACTATTCCTAATAATAATTATACAGTAATCTATTCTTCTTGTCAAGACAAGCGGCGGAAATCTTCACTGATCTCTGCTTTTTCGGCATTTTGCACTATGAAAATTTTTATGATTTTTTTGCTTTTCTTAAAAACGAAAAAGCTATTTTTCTTTCAAAACTACAAAAATCATCAGTATGTATTGCCAAAAAAGAAAATCTGTGATAGAATACAAAATAACCGTACACGACGAGGAGGTGTGACGATGAACAAATCAGAGTTGGTTGCGATAATGGCTGAAA
>CAJLYO010000017.1 GCA_905210885.1 uncultured Eubacteriales bacterium
CATGGAATGGGGATAAAGTTGCTCCGGTATCACGAAGTAAGATAGCGCGGATCTTTGTAACAAATGCTGCCGGTCCTACTGCCTTTACAAAGCTTACTCCATGGTAGCTTGGGTTTGGCTCAACTAAGGATGGGAACTTGCCGCTTGCTTCCCAGTCAAACTTACCGCTGTCTACAATGACACCACCGATTGCTGCACCATGTCCACCGATGAATTTTGTTGCGGAATGTACCACAATGTCAGCACCATATTCAATCGGGCGAACCAGATAAGGAGTAGCAAATGTATTGTCAATTGCCAGTGGAATTTTGTGAGCATGTGCAATGTCTGCCAATTTCTCAATATCCACAACATCTGAGTTCGGATTTCCTAATGTCTCAACAAAGATTGCTTTTGTATTTTCCTGGATTGCTGCTTCAAATGAACCTTCAACCTCCGGATCAACAAATGTTGTCGTGATGTTGTTAGTCAAAGGAAGTGTATGAGCCAGAAGGTTGTAGGTTCCGCCATAAATTGTTTTAGATGCGACGATATGTTCACCATTTTTTGCAAGTGCCTGAATGGTATAATCAATCGCTGCTGCGCCGGATGCAACAGCTAATGCTGCAACACCGCCTTCAAGCGCTGCGATACGCTGTTCAAATACATCTTCTGTTGGGTTTGTCAGTCTGCCGTAAATGTTTCCTGCGTCCTTTAAGCTGAACCTGTCTGCGGCATGCTGCGAGTCGTGAAAAACATATGATGTGGAAGCATATATCGGAACCGCTCTCGCGTCTGTTACCGGGTCTGCCTGTTCCTGTCCCACATGAAGCTGAAGCGTTTCAAATCTGTATTTTTTATCTGCCACGTCAGTTACCTCCTTGCTTTTTATGAGTACATTATAACAGACGCCGGGTTATTTGTCCAATACATATAGATTATGGTGTGTTATAACCTGCAGTTATAACTAAACTTTAAGATACTTTTTCATCTCCGCAATATACATCTCGCCTATTTTGCCCAAAAAGCTTCGTTTTTTTACAATATATCCGATTTCCATTGTGCTGTTTTCGTTTTCCGGGTCAGCCTCAAACGGAACGGCGACGTAATCGCTTCCGTTTAGCTCCTCGCAGATTATGCCGGAACACAGAGTATAGCCGTTTAAACCTACCATTAAATTAAGCATGGTTGCCCTGTCTGTAGCTTTAATCGTTCTGCTGTATTCATTTGTGCTTAAAATTTCCTCCGCAAAGTAAAATGAGCCGTTTTCGCCCTGTTCAAAAGAAAGACAGGGATAATCCATAAGCTGGCTGAATTTTATTGATTTTTCACCGGCAAGGGGGTGGTTTTTCCACATATAAACATACGCCCTGCAATCTATAAGCTTGTGAAATTCAAGCTCGTTTTCGCGAAGAATTTTTTCGATTACCTTTCTGTTAAAGTCATTCATGTACAGTATGCCTATATCGCTTTTCAGGGTAGCAACGTCCGAAATTACATCATATGTCTTTGTTTCGCGCATTGCAAAATCATAGTTTAGCGTGTCAAAATGCTTAACCGTTTCAACAAATGCTTTAACCGCAAATGAATAATGCTGCGTGGAAACGCCGAACTTGCGCTTAACGCTTCCGTTTTCGCCGTATTTATGGCGCAATAGCTCATACTGCTGATAAACCTGGCGGGCGTATATCAAAAATTCCTCACCCTCGGGCGTCTGCACCGTTCCCCTTGCCGTGCGCTCGAAAATGCATATTCCGATTTCGCTTTCAAGCTCCTTTACCGCACCGGTAAGCGCCGGCTGCGATACAAAAAGCGCCTCCGCAGCTTTATTCATTGAACCCGTTTCCGCAATTGTCAGTACATAGTATATCTGCTGAAGTGTCATAATAACCTTCTCCGTTTCGTTTTGTCCGTTATATTTTAACATACTATGACTCATTATGTCAAACAAAAAAAGCATACCGCGTGATGCGATATGCTTTAAAAAGTAAATTATCTTGCAAGATTTACAGCGAAAAGGTTTTCAAACAAATCTACGGAAACCATTGTTCTGTCGTTATGCAGAACCGGTGCAAACTCCGCCTCAACCTTTTCTCCGTTTGCTACAATATCCTTGCTGCCGATTGTAAAGCTGCAAACCCGTCCGTCAAGATCAACCGAAGCCGTATTTGTTTAAGCGTCCCACGAAACCTCAGCGCCCAGCTTTTCAGCTACATCACGAAGGGTAATCATAGCTGTACCTTCAAGTTCCTCCGTTTCAACAGCAGGGTTAACAAGCATTATCTTGTCTGCAACAGCCTTTTCGGGAATACTCTTTGTGCTTACACCGTACCAAACCAGAATACCGTCGCCAACTTTTAAATCCATGGCTTTAACAATATTTTTCGTATGATACGGAACAACAGCCGTTTCCTTTACTGCGGTAAACTCAAATTTTCCGCCGCTGCTTGTAATAACATAGTCGCTGCCGTCATTTTCGATGGCATTAATTCTTATGTAAGCCGGGATTTTATCTTCCTCGCCCATTACAACAACTGCGTAGGCATACGACTGCGCCGGAATGCTCATTGTTACGGCAAAGCTGTGAAAAACAGCAACCCTGTCACCGGTTTTTATACCTTCTGCAAGGTATTCGCCGGAAGCCGACAGAACAGCCGTGGAAATATCCATATTAGCAGTAAGCTCGTCATATACTCCGCTTTCGGTCTTTAAAGTGATATAGCTGCCATCACCTGCGACCTCCTCAACTTTTCCTATTGTTACAGGAAATTCTTCGTTTGTTTCGTCTGCAAAAGCAGCGATTCCCAGTGTCATTACACCGGCAAGCAGTAAAGCAACCAATTTTTTCATTTTGTTTTCCTCCTTATATGTATTTACATTGCTTATGACGAAAGTATTGTGGCAAAAGTTCCGTGTTTTCAAAAAAATTTATTGACAAACAAAAACTGATATGCTAAACTGGTTTTGTACGGAGGGGTTTACATGGCATATTCATTGACGAAAATTTCAAAAGAGCTTGGTGTAAGCAAGTCTACGGTATCCCTTGTGCTTAACGGAAAGGCTCGCGAGGCAAGAATCAGCCGGGAAATCGAGGAGAAAATTCTTAAGTTTTGCCGCAAGATTAATTATGTTCCGAATATCCATGCGCAAAAAATCAACCGTAAATTCATAAGCAATATCGGTTTTTTGGTAAACCGTACAATTAAGGTGGATAACGACAATCCCTTTACCGATTATAATATAAGCAGCATTTTGGGCGGCATAGTTTTGGAAGCCGAAAACCACGGCTGCAAGGTATCGGTACAGCTTTACAATGACGATATGGACGAAAAGCTTGTTTTCGACTGGTTAAGAAGCAGCGAAATAGACGCCCTTATTTACTACGGCATTTCCATGCCGGACAGCTGGAAAAAGGTATTTTCCGAGGAGCGCAGAGCAATTGCCGGCATAGGCATAATGCCCGACGATTACATATCAAGCGTTAATATTGATAATTTTTCCGTGTCCCACGATTTGACGAAATATTTAATTGGCAAAGGCAGAAAAAGCTTCCTCTACCTTTCCGGCGTTGACGAAAGCTTTGTTTCCGTCGAACGCAAAAACGGCTTTTTATCCGCATGCTATGAAAACGATATAACTGTTTTGCCGGAAAATATTATTTCTGCAAAATTTTCGGAGGACAATGCAAAAAACGCAGTTATGTCCCACAATCTTTCGGGAATTGACGCAATAATATGCGCAAATGACGACATGGCGCTTGGTGCACTTTCGGCGCTTAAAGAACGCGGAGTTTCCGTTCCGGAGGATATTTCCGTCACCGGCGGCGATAACATAATAATAGGAAAGTACTGCATCCCGTCCCTTACTACTTTCGACAATAAGCAGTACGAACTTGGCAGAAACGCGGTTTCGTGCGTTATTGACATGTTTGAAACGAAAAAGGCTGCCGCGGTTGTTGTCCCGACTCAGCTTATTATACGCACATCTGCGTAATTTTTTATAAATGCTAAACCAGTTTAGTAATATATTTTAAAAGGAGAGAAAGAATTATGGAAAACTACAAAACATCCAGAGCTGTCGTAATCGAAAGACCCTATGAGGCAAATTTCAGAGAAATCAAGCTCACCGATCCTATGCCTGACGCTTTTATTGCAAAAACGACGTTCAGCAGTATCAGCAGCGGTACGGACATGAAAACCTACAAGGGACAGCAGCACCCCGAACAGTGCTATTATCCCCTTGTTCCGGGCTATGAAACGGCAGGCGTTGTGGTAAAGGTTCCCGAACCGGGAGTTGACCTTTCGCATTTTCCCAAAAGCGCACAAAAACTTAAAGTCGGCGACAGAGTTATGATTAACGAAAGCAGAAAGTACGGCGATGTATGCTCTGCATGGGGCGGCGGCAGCGAATATACAATCAAGGATTCAAACACAACAAACAACCAGTTTGACTACATGGTTAAAATTCCGGACAACGTAACGGATATCCAGGCTGTTCTTGCGTACCTTGCATGCGTTCCGCTTAAGGGAATAAAGCGCATGACTTTAAGACCCAACGAAACATTTGTCGTAATCGGCGCCGGAATGGTCGGTATTTCCGCAATTCAGGAGCTTAAGATTTTAGAGCCGACACTTAAGGTTATATGCATTGAAAGAAACGCTTTCAGAAGAAGCATTGCCGAAAAATATGCCGACATGGTTGTATCACCCGATGAGGCTGTTGAGGCTATAAGAGAGTATACAAACGGCAAAATGGCAGACCAGCTTATGGAGTGCTCCGGAAACCCCGAGGTTGTGGGCACGCTGCATAAATACATAAAAGACGGCGGCTGGGAGGACGACGATATCCCGGCGCATATCCACCTCCAGGGCGATTATCCCGACAGAATTATATTTGACCATTATCACAGATGGTTTGTTAAAAACGCTACAATCACAATGACATGTGCATTAAGAGCCGGCTGCAAGGAACAGGTTTTGCAGTGGATAAGCGAAGGAAAGTTCGACACGGAAGGTTTGCCTATCGAAGTATGGCCTGTTACAAAGTGCAGGGAAGCATTTGAATACAAAGCCGAAAAAGGCGACGACGTATTTAAAATCGTGTTCGACTGGAGTAAATAAAAGAAAGGACAATTGCTATGAAATTGGGAAACGCCTCCTGGGGATTTCGTGAAACCCCTCTTGAGGAACAGCTCAAAATAACCGCGGATATGGGGCTTAAGCTTTTGGAGCTGGGCATTGCCAATGCTCCCATGGACTTGCCCCTTGACATAACGGACGAAAAAATCGAAAGTGTAAAGCAGCTTTTCAAAAAATACGGCGTTGAGCTTTCATGTGCGGCAACGGGAAACGATTTTTCCTGCGGCAGCAGAGATGACGTTGAAAAAATCAAAAAAGTCACGGATATATGCGAAAAATTGGGTGTTAAATACTTAAGAATTTTTGCCGGATTCTCCCCTGCCGCCGAAGTAACGGGCAACAGATGGGAAATCATGAACGAGTGTCTTTTTGAAACCGCCGTTTACGCAAAAGAACGCGGCGTAAACCTTGTAATCGAAACTCACGGCGGAGTAGACGCATATGATGACGGCGTTGTTCACTTTAACACCGTTACAACAAATGCAGACACGCTTTTGGAAATCATCGGTGCGCTCCCCGAAAATGTCGGAATAAATTACGACCCGGCAAACCTTTATGCCGCCGGAACAAAGCGCCCCGAGGAGTTTTACGAAAAGATAAAGAGCAGAACATGCTATATGCACTTAAAGGATTTTGTAACGCTCCCCTCAGGTCATCTTCTTCCCGCTTCGTGCGGCGAAAGCGGCATGGACTGGAAGGCGATATTAAAGCCGATGAAGGATTTTGATGGTCCGGCGCTTTTTGAGTATGAAAACACAGGCGACGTAAAAGAAGGCTGTGAAAGATGCTTAAGCTACATTAATAAAATTTTAAAGGAGATATAAAATGAAACCAAAAGTAATATTTATGCCTCATGCAAATATCCAGTATTCCCAGCTTGCGCCCGAAAAGCGCGCCTGGGTTATGAAAAACTGCTACGAAAAGCTGTTTGACATTATCGATAACGGCGACTATAAAATTGCGTTTGAAGCAAGCGGAATAACCATAGACGAAATGGCTGATAAAGCGCCGGAGGTTTTGGCAAAGCTTAAAAAGCTTGTCGGCGAAGGAAAAATCGAGCCCGTATCCTCCCCCTACATTCACTTTATGCTTTCAAATATCCCGAAAGAGGTTTGCGTTCATTCCCTCAAACACTCTCTTGACGTTTGGGAAAAGCACGTGGGCAAACGCCCGAAAATCGGCTGGAATCCCGAGTGCGGCTGGGCAAGCTATATCCCGGACGTATACAAGGAATGCGGACTTGAAGCCCTTGTAATGGACGCCGATTCCCTTATGCTTTCATTTGACGAAATAAGAAAAGCAACAGGACTTGCATTTGACGTTTCGGGACATTCAAACAAAAATCACCTGTTTAAAATTGAGGAATATATAAAGGACAAACCGCAGTTTTTAAAATATATAACAAATCCTTCCGTTGCTCCCAACGGACTTAAGCTTATATTCAGAAGCGACTGCATGGCAAACCTGCTTTTGTGGTACTTAATGGGTGCAACCGAAGGGCTGCGCGATGAGCCCATCAACATGGACGAAATCAAAAAAATGCTTGATAACTGGAAAGAGCGCATTGCAGACACCGGCAGCTTTATAATGCCCTACGCCGAGGACGCGGAGTACATAGGCTCAAGCGCTTACTTCTACGTTAAGCAGTTTAACCAGGCAAGATTTTTTGAATCAGAGCCCGGAAGCGTTGACAGATTCAAAGAAATTCTTGACGTTGCAAAAGAAAAAGGCTACGAATTTGCAACACCGTCAGAGGTTCTTGACTCCGCCGAAATTCTTGAAAATAACTACGTTGACAACATCGAAAACGGCGTAGCATGGCACGGCGGCACGGCAAAGGCTTGGGCAAACACCGAATATTCAAGAATTATGGACCCGGTTTGCCTCAGCATATTAAACGGTATAAAAGCCGTTGCGGCACATCTCGGCGAAACACTTGACGCGCTTGATACGGATTTAAACAATGCAATGCTTGCCCTTGCAAGTGCTTGGGTATCCGATTCACGCTGGCCTCCGGCGCCTACAAGTCCCGGACGCTTTAACGTACGGGAATCCCTCGAGGATATGTACAAGGCAAACGAGTGCATTAAAAACGCAATGGAAAACAACGGTATTGCCGAGAAAAAGGGTCTGTACTCCCCCAATCTTATGAAAACCCAGATTAAGGCGATCGACGACCTTTTAATGAATATTAAATACTTCGGAGAGTGATTTTAATGCTGCCTGAAAAAAGGCTTGAGCTTGTGCATTTTCAAATTACAAAAATGTGTAACCTTCACTGCTGGTTCTGCGGACAGTGGGGCAGCAAGGGCTTTTTTTCCGACAGTGAGGGCAGCCCAATGACTTATGCGGACTGGGAGCGTGTCACTGCCTCTCTTTCCCGTATTAAGCCGCTTCCCTCCGTCATTCTTTGGGGCGGCGAGCCGCTTATTTCGCCGGACTTTGGCAAGATAGTGTCACTTTTGCACGGCAAGGGCTTTGAACTCGGCATCGTCACAAACGGAGTTTTTATAGATAAATGGGCTGACTTATTAAAAAGCTGTTTTAAGGTCATATATGTTTCAATAGACGGCCCGGAGAATATACACGACAAAATCCGCGGAAAAGGCGTGTATAAAAAGGTGATGAGCAATTTAAAGCTGTTATCCGGCAGAAACGCAAAGCTTGTTATTATGTCCGTGATGTCACCGGAGCTTTCGGAGTGTATTGAAAGCTTTGCGGACGAACTTGAGAGCGTAAAACCTAATGAGTTGTACCTTCAAGACATGATAAGCCTTGAAAAATCCGAGGCGGACGCATACGCAGACTGGCTTTATAAAAATTTCGGTCAAAAGGCGAATGAAATTTATTCCTGGAATACAAAAGGTTTTCCCACGGACGAAAAAACGATATCAAAGCACAGCTTTAATATTATTTATAAAAAACACGGCGAAAAAGCCGAAAATTCATTTTGCCTATCGCCTTTCCGCCATGCACACATAGCATGGAACGGCAGCGTTATGTACTGCACCGACTTTTATGATTTTTCCGCCGGGAATGTAAAAACAGCGGACATTATCGACATTTTCAATAATGATTTATCGGAAAATTTCCGAAATGAGGTTTACTGCGGCAATTGCCCTTCATGCGCACATTGCTCATGGAAAAACAACAAAACATTTTATCTTTGATATAAAAAAACGTACGGTTCGCTTTAACGCTCCGTACGTTTTAATTTATGTTTACTGCTGATCTGCACGCTGCCATAAACCGTCTGCGTTTTTTACTAAAACGGTTTCATAACAATCGGGGTTTCTGTAAACTGCAATCGCGCTTGTGTCCTCAGACAACAAAAACGTGAATGTATCCTTTGCACCGATACGTCCGTTAAGACCGCCAAATGCCGAGTAGCAGTCCAGATACAATTTACCTCCCTGCTGCTGATGAACCTTGACTTCCCGAACAAATCCCATAGAAGCTGATACTCCTACATTGATAGTTATTTTCTTCCCATCGGAAGATACAGTGTAATCGTTTATAAAGACAGAAGTGTTCTTCATAAATCCTGAAGAAACCCAAAAATAAGCAAGTGCCAGTATTAATATTACTCCAATAACCGGGAACACTTTCTTTTTCATTCTATTCCTCCTGCAAATTCCGATTTATTTGTTTTATTATTTCACGGTTCCGTCAGCATGAAAAAGCGGCAGCGGCGCCAAAACCGTAATATCCTTACGGTCGATTGCGTCACCCTCTGCCAAAACAGCCATCTTGCCCACAACCGTTCCGCCGACTGTATGAACAAGCTCCTCAAGGGCATTCAAAGACTCGCCGGTGCTTATTACGTCGTCAACAATCAAAACTCTTTTCCCTTTTAAAAGCTCACGCTCAACATCACCGAAGCACAGACGCTGTTCCGCAGCGGTTGTTATTGATTTCACGGAAACCTGCTGAACATGCTCCATATAAAGCTTGGGCGCCTTACGTGCGATTACATATGTATTCTGACCGCTTTGCCTTGCCATTTCGTGGATAAGGGGAATACTTTTCGCCTCAGCAGTCAGCAAAATATCATACTCCGGTGCACGCTTTAAAAGCTCTGCCGCACACGCAACCGTAAGTTCAACATCGCCGAAAAGAATAAATGCGGCTATCATTGTGTCCTCACCTACAGGAAACATAGTAAGCCTGCGTTTTAAACCGGCAACTTCCATTTCATAATAACGTTCCATATAAAAAACCTCCAAAAAAATATCCCAAATCACAATAAAAAAGTCCTGTCGGCTCATGTCAACAGGACTGTGGTGGGAACAATAGGGATCGAACCTATGACATCCTGCTTGTAAGGCAGACGCTCTCCCAGCTGAGCTATGCTCCCAAAGTAAAAGTCAAGCCAAAGGTTGATAAAGCAACCAATGACCCGTTTAACTTTACTTTATCATAACGAAGATATAATTTAAAGTTAATGTGTTCAACCGAACAACAAAATTATTATATCAGCTTTTAGAGCGTTTGTCAACACTTTTTTGCAAAAAACATCATTAAATCTCAAAGGCCCGTGCAATAATTTCAACACAGCCGTCAATACCGTACTTGCTGCTTGAAATCATAAGATCATAGCTTTCGGGACTGCCCCACGAAGTGTCCGCATAAAAATCGAAATACTTCTTTCTCATTTTATCCGTTTTCTTAATTCTCGCAAGCGCCGCCTTTTCATCTATATTGTTGCGCTTTGCAACGCGCTTTATTTTGTCATCGGTATCGGCATAAATAAATACCGACAAAACATTGTCCATATCCTTTAAAATGTGGGACGCGCATCGTCCTATAATAATACACGGCGACTTTGCGGCGGAAATTATCGCACTGCGCTGAGCGTTATACGCATTAATGCTGTCATTATAAAATGTATTTGCCATATAACCTATATCCGCAAGGTAGCTTGAACCAATAAAAACATTGGTGTTTATGGGTTTTTCATCATTATGCTCAAGCTGTTCGATAGAAATACCGGAGTGGTCCGCCGCCTTTTGCAAAAGCAGCTTATCATAGCACACTATGCCAAGCTTTTCCGACAGTTTTTCGCCTATTTCACGTCCGCCGCTTCCGTATTCACGGCCTATGCAAATAATTTTGTTGCTCATAAAACTCATCCTTCCTTTGCAATATTAAAATATCTGTACGCCGCGTCGGTTGCCATTCTGCCCCGCGGCGTCCTGCTTATAAAACCTTTTCTCAGCAAAAAAGGCTCATATACGTCTTCTATGGTATTGGCGTCCTCGCCGATTGAAGCCGCTAACGTGTCAAGTCCAACCGGGCCTCCGCCGAAATTATTTATAACGGTAAGCAGCAGACTTTTATCGATTTTGTCAAGACCTATGCTGTCCACCTCAAGCATTTTAAGCGCCATATCCGCAACCTGTCTTGTAACTGTTCCGTCCGCTTTAATCTGCGCATAGTCGCGCACACGGCGCAAAAGTCTGTTTGCAATTCTGGGCGTTCCACGTGAGCGTGAGGCTATTTCAAAAACTCCCTGCTCGTCCATTTTTATATTCAAAATCCCTGCCGAGCGCTTAACGATTTCGCACAATTCGTCATCATCATACATCTCAAGACGAAGCATAACACCGAATCTGTCGCGCAGCGGTGCGGAAAGCTGACCTGCGCGCGTAGTTGCGCCGATAAGAGTAAAACGCGGCAAATCAAGGCGAATTGAGCGTGCCGAGGGTCCCTGACCCACAATTATATCAATTGCGCCGTCCTCCATCGCCGGATACAAAACCTCCTCAATCGAGCGGTTTAACCTGTGAATTTCATCAATAAACAAAATATCGTTTTCGGATAAATTTGTGAGAAGCGCCGCAAGGTCGCCTTGCTTTTCAATTGCCGGGCCGCTTGTTATGCGGATATTAACACCCATTTCGTTAGCAATAACGCCGGCAAGAGTTGTTTTTCCCAACCCCGGAGGACCGTAAAGCAAAACATGGTCTAACGGCTCATGCCTTAACTTTGCGGCTTTTATGAATATTTCAAGGCTTTCCTTTGCGCCCTTTTGTCCTACATATTCATCAATCGTTTTAGGACGCAGGGAAATCTCGAACGCTCCCTCTTCTATTGTGTTTTTAGCAGACATGATTCTGTCTTCCGTCATTGTTTCACCTTCTGTTTTTTACAAAAGCTTTGCTTTGGTAAGATATTTTTCTATCACATCGCCCTTAGGCAGCATTTTTATATCCTCGCGCTTAATTGCGCCGATAACCAGAATAAGCAAAAGATAAATTATACCGCCGGCCGCAATTGCACCCAAAAGAGCAAGCCTGAAATTCAAGCCGGTTTTCGAGAGCAGGCTGTAGCAAATTCCGGCAGCGGCAGCCATAACCGCAGACGCCGCAACAGGGTTTGCCACAAAATCAACAATACTGAATTTGCAGCCGGTAATTCTTAAAACCCAAATCATATTCAAAAGTACAATTATAAAATAACAAACTATTGTACCGATGGGCGCACCGTCAATATTAAATTCCGGCATGCCTACCAAAACATAGTTAACCGCAATTTTCACAACACCGCCTGCAAGCATATTAAACATCGGAATTGCAGGGCGTCCGTACGCCTGCAAAATCGCGCTTGTAACGGATAACAGCGATACAAAAACAATCGCTATCGAAAGCTTTTGCAGCAGCGTTTCCGCCATTCCGTTCCGATACAAAAACATTAAAACGGGTTTTGCAAGCACAAAAAGCCCGAATCCGCAGGGGAGCGCAAGCAAAATCGTTATGCGTAAAGCGCTTTTTGTAACCGTTTCGCTTTCTGCCTTGTTATGCTTTGCTATCGCCGCCGCTATGGCGGGAACTACACTCATTGCAATTGCCGCAACAATGGTCAGCGGCAGGTTAAAAAGCGGTATCGCATAGCCGTTATACAAACCGTAAAGCTTGGTTGCAAGTGTTTCGTCTATACCGCCGTTAAACGAAGCGTCAATGTAGCTTGAATACTTAGTCATAAACGCCGCAGTTACCTGAGTTATCGATTGCAGACGGCGCGTAATTGTCGCCATATCTATTAAAGTTGTAAGGCTTGAAACAGACGCGCCTACCGTAATCGGCACAGCAATCGCCACAAGTTCGTGCGCTATACTGCGCTTTGAGCGCATCTCCGTATTTTTCCCCGCCGCACTGTCCTTTTTCAAAAAGAAAATCAAAAGCAGTATCAAAACTCCCATGAGAGTTCCGAATGTTACGCCGGTTATAGCACCTGCCGCAGCTTTTTCAACGCTTATCTGCATATACTTGTACGCCAGAATATATCCTACAACAAGCTTGCCCACCGCCTCGGTAACCTCCGAAATCGCCGTGGGATACATATTCTGATGCCCTTGAAAGTAGCCGCGCAGCGCAGACATAACGGAAACGCAGAAAACCGCCGGGGCTATTGCCCTTATGGCATAAACCGCGTTTTTCATCTTTAAAAACTCCGAAAAGCTGTCCGCGCCGAAGTATATAACAGATGTTCCGAAAATGCCTACGCATATTAAAAGCATCAGGGCAACACGGAATATTCTTTTTGCCTCCGCGTCCCTTCCCTTTGCAACACTTTCCGAAACCATTTTTGAAATCGCAATAGGAAAACCGGCTGTTGCAATAACAAAAAGTATCGTGTATACGGTGTATGCCGAGCCGAAAAGTCCCATACCTTCTTCATGGATAAGGTAGGTCAGCGGAATTTTAAATCCGGCGCCTATAACCTTAACAAGCAAATTTGCGCAAATAAGTACAAAAGCGCCCTGCAAAAAAGACTGTTTTTTCAATGCCGTCACATCCTTTATTTTATCATATTCGCCGCCATAACGTAAAATTCATCTTTTGTATACAGCACGTTAATTGTATCAAGCAGTGCCGCCGTTGAAAGATTTTGCGGCAAATTTAAAGCTGCGCACAGCTCTTTTCTGAGTTTGCTGCTGTTTTCGCCGCCGCAAAGTCCCATGTCAAAAAGTTCGGCTTTGGTTATTTTCTCACGTTTCGGTGCCGCGCTCGTCTGAGCGGCAACGGCATTCAGGATAATTTCGTCAGGTATACCCTCAACCCCCAAAAGCCCTTCCGCACCGGGCTTTGCCTTGCGCTTTTCTTTTCCGGCAATTTGCGGCAGATACACATTTTTCACTTTAGCGTCGCCCACAAGCTGACGCACTCTGTTTCTTATTCGCAGTCCTGCCGTATCGGAATCCGTGATAATAATCACGCCGCGCTTTAAGGCCGCAGTCTTTATAAGCTGCGCTTTTTGCTTATCCTTATAGATTCTGAAACCGTCCGTCGCGATAATCAATGTGTCAAAAAGCCGTGAAAGCTTTATTTTATCATACTTTCCTTCTACCACTATTATCTCATTTAAAGTTATCATAATTAAAAAAATGACAGCTGATTGCTCTCCGGCATTCCGTCCAAAACGCCCTGGGTCTTCATAAGCTCTATAACCGTTTTATTGACCTTTGAACGTGTGCGGAGATCCTCAATTGACGAAAATTCGCCGTCCTTTCTCGCTTCGATAATTGAAAGCGCCGCATTAGAACCAAGACCGGGCAGCGCGTTAAGCGGCGGTCTTATACCGTCGTCTGTCATGGTAAATTTAACGCCTTCGGATTTATAAAGGTCGATTTTGTCAAAAACCAAGCCCCTTGCAAACATTTCACATACAAGCTCTAAAATTATAAGCACACTCTTTTCCTTAACGGAAGCATCGCGTCCCAAGGCTTCAATGCGCTTTCTTTCACGGTTTGCGGTTTCGGCATCGTGCATAACGGAAATATCAAAATCGTCCGCACGCACCGTAAAATAAGCGGTGTAATATGCCTTAGGAACATGCACCTTAAACCACGCAATTCTAAATGCCATGGTTACATATGCAACAGCGTGCGCCTTCGGGAACATGTATTTTATTTTCTGGCAGGAGTCAATATACCACTGTGGAATATTGTTATTGTTCAGAATTTCAATTTCCTCTTCGTTTAAGCCCTTACCCTTTCGTACGTGCTCCATTATGTCAAAGGCATTTTTCGCCGGAACGCCTGCGTACATAAGGTAAAGCATAATATCGTCACGGGTACATATTGCCTCTTTCAGAGTTGTAATGCCCTGTTCGATAAGCGACTGTGCATTGCCCAGCCAAACGTCTGTGCCGTGGGACAAGCCGGAAATACGGCACAGCTCGGAAAATGTCGTAGGCTTGGTATCAACAAGCATCTGACGCACAAACTGCGTGCCGAACTCCGGAACACCGAAGGTTCCGACCGGGCTTCCGATTTCCTCGGGGGTAACGCCGAGCGCTTCTGTACCGGTAAACAGGCTCATCGTTTCCTTATCGTCAAGCATAATGGTTTTTGCGTCCATACCGGTAAGGTCCTCAAGCATTCTGATAACCGTCGGGTCATCATGGCCGAGAATATCAAGCTTCAAAAGACGTCCGCTTATTGAATGATAATCGAAGTGAGTCGTTATAATCTCAGTTCCGGTGTCGTCAGCCGGATGCTGTATGGGGCAAAATTCGTGAATATCATGTCCTTTCGGCAGTATCATTACGCCGCCGGGGTGCTGACCTGTGGTACGCTTAACACCTGCAACGCCGTTTACAAGCCTGTCAATTTCGGCATTTGAAGCGACCACGCCTTTTTCGTCAAGGTATTTTTTCACAAAACCGTATGCCGTCTTATCCGCCAAAGTCGCGATTGTTCCGGCTC
>CAJLYO010000018.1 GCA_905210885.1 uncultured Eubacteriales bacterium
AAGGAATATGTGTTTTGCAGCGCCCACGGAACGGACATTGCGTTATCCTGTCTAAAATTTATTCTGCCCCAGTTTCCCCAGGGAACCACAAGAGTGCTTTTAAACTCCAGTGTTTCAAACTGAAGGGTTTTTGCATATCCGGCTGTTTCAAATGCCCCGGAAAGTCCTATCTTTTTACCGTTGTTTGATGCCGTTCCGGTAAACTGCCATGCCGAAGTATCGGCTATTAATGCTGACATATCCAAAACACTGTCGTTTGCAAACGTTACATATACCGCAGACAATACGATAGCAAATGTCAGTACTACCGATAATATTTTTTTCATAATTTTTACCTTCTTTCTGTTATATTTTAGAAGCAAAAATTTAATCCACCTGCGCGACATCTACTTTAACATTATCAAACCAACCGTCGTTTTCATCCTTATATGTGTTTTGTGCCAATGCCTGTATACCGGCATATTTAATTTTTGCCGGGTCCAACGGTGTGGTTGATTTGTTATGATAAAACAGTGTGTCATTGATAATATAGGAAACTTCGTCGGTTTTGAAATTGTACGCAATTTCCAGATGTATCGGCATACCGGGGTAAAAATCCGCTACATTGAAGTTTTGGAATATGAGGTTGGCAGTACCGGTACCAAACCAAATTGATGTTGTATACTCCGGTCCGACAACATAGGACCATGTAGCGGAACCTGTTTCATCATTTACCCAAAAAGGGTTACTCTCATATAAAAATCCAAATCCTAACCAATTTGACGACTTTGCATACGGACGCATATCAAGGGATATTTTCACTATTGAATTTTTGTTAAGCTCGGGAAGTCTTAACGTTGCAAGTGCATCGTTTGCAGTCGATGACAATCTGCTGTTGTGAACAATAAACCCTGTGCTGTTCCATTTATTTTCAAGTGTGCTTGTTTCGGGTGCTGCACCGTTAATGTCCGCTTCTTCGGCATACTCGTCAAAGCTTTCGCTGTAAACTGTCTGCCAGTTGAAATTGCCCAGTGTCTCAACGGGCTTTTCATCGCTTACGGGGCCGTTATAAAAACCAAGCTTATCGAGAATATACCAGTTATTATAGATGCCGTGTGCCCAGTTACCGTCCTGTTCAACGGTATCGAGGGTCCAGTGCATCCAGCCTCTTACACCCATTCTGTATGTAATATCAAGAAAGCTTTTGAAGGTGTCCGCGGCTATTTCTATCATATCCTCCGTTACGCCAAGACCGTATTCGCTGAATATAAGCGGCAGCTTTTCGCGCTTATCGCCCAAATCGAAAAGACCGCATGATTCCAATATTGCATAGTTTTCTTTTTCAAGACTTGCGTATGTCATAAGCGCCGGATAGTTATGCAAATCCAGAAAATCCAAATCACATTCCGACATAGTTTCAAAGCCGCGCTTGCTTACACCAAGGTAGTATCCCCAGTAGTCCTCAAAGAAAGCGCTGTCACCCACCATCAGGTTCGGTGCCATTTCACGTACAACGCTTGCAACTTCGTTTGTTCTGTAGATATATCCATCACGCTTCATAGCCTCAACGGAAATTTTGTCGCTCATGTCATACGTTTTGCCGTTCGCAGCGGTAACCATACCCTCGCTTAAATTAAACGGTGCCGCGCTGGCATAATATGTTGTTTCGTTTTCTATCTGAACACCAAACATGGTATTTAACAGTCTTGCGTCAGCGTCTATTATGTGCTGTAAAAAGCGTCTCATATATTCCTTTTTTGCCTCAACGCCGCCCTTTGCCAGCACATATTTGTTCTCGCCTGAGATAACCGTTTTACCGTTTTGCACAACATCCTCGCCGATAATATTTTTGAAGTAATCGTTATTCGGCATTGCGGCAATACACGGGTATATATACACGCCGTATTTTGTTGCAACCTTAAGCAAGTCAACAAAATTATCAAGATATTCTTTATCAAGGCCTATTGTATCACGCGGTCCCGCAACACCCTCCGGCACTGCATACCTTCCGCATATAAACACTCGCAAAACATTAAAACCTTTTTCCTTAACAAGCTTACATATGTATTCCGATTCATCATGGTCATAAATTCCCGGTTCAAAGCTTGCGTGGTCCGGATACAGGCGGCACCAGTTAAAACCGTTGGGCAAAAATTCTTCCCCGGTGTCACTGTATTCAAAGGTTGCATACGGTTTTTGCTCTTTAACCCTTATATACGGGATCTGCTCAAATTCAGGCTCCGCAACTTTAGCGGTATTAACCGAAATTTCGGTGCCCTCCGACTCTACTCCGCCAATTTTAATGGATTTTACAATAAGCTCATAGTCGGTTTCATCTTTAAGCCCGTTTATATCTATGTTTCTTGCAGGCAAGGCTGCTCTGCCCAAAAGTTCTCCCGTGGCTTTGTTATAAACGCTGACACCGTTTATCGTTCCGCTCTCACGGGGGTCATAACGCCATGATACATGAACACCGCCGCCTGTACCTTTGCCGGAAACAAGCATAACTTCTCCCGGAGGCGTAACATTTTTTAATTCATCATCATTGATTTCTCGTATGCCCTCTAACTCCATCATTGCTCCGTTTACGTCAATATTAATTCCTCCGTCCGCAAAAAACGGATTTGAAGAATCACGGCAGTTAATTATTTGTTCCCCGTCCAGAAAAACCACAATATCAACCGCTTTATCTTCTACGTTATGAAAGTCTATTTTCCAGGTATGCCATTCGCCGTCACTGTACAGGTCGCCCTTCCAGGCTCCCACTTCGGTAAGCGTTCCTGCCGATACCTTGGTTAAAGAAACGTTGCCCTGCTGCTGCATTATGGCATAGCTTGTCGTATTCCATAAGACAGCCGGCCATACTCCGCTTACACGAAAAGCTATTGTTGTCCAGCTTCCCGGTTTAAGCTCCGAACGGGATTTAAATACAAAGCTGTCCGAATCTATAGGTTTCATATAACCGCAAGCGGAGGCACCGTAATTCTGCGTGATTTTTTTGCCGGTTGAAAGTGTGCCGGTTCCCGAGTATTTCCAGTCGTCAACCTTTACAAAAAGGTCTGAAATATCTGTCGGGTTACCAATCTCCTCGTGTTCGTCAGGCTGAGTATCCGCCTTCGGTCTTTCTTCGCGCGGGGGTAATTCCTGAGGCTCTCTTTTTCCTCTCACCTGAATAAACGCATCTGCACCTCCGACCATAAAGCTTAACAAACCGTCTGTGGCATAGCCTTGCTCGTCCATAATATCAAATACCGTTTCACCGTCAATTGTAACAATTATATTGACGGTTTCGCCGCTGTCCATAAACTCAACGTTGGCTGTATGTTCTTTTCCGTCCGCATACGATAATGCCTTTACAGCCATCGACTTCATACCGCTGCTAGTACCTTTTATAAGCTCGGTCTGTGTATTATGAAACATAATGGTGTAACCTTTCGTTATACCCCATACAGGCCCCACAATGTTTGAACGCAGAGAAATCGAGCTCCATACTCCCGTAGGCAATTCCGTATTGAAATTAAACGATATATCATTATAGTTCACCGCTTTTGTGTAACCTGCCTGAACGGCGGCACTTGCAGCCGTAAGCTCTCCCTCCGAAAACTCGTTTCCGCCGGTATTCACCGACTGCCAGCCGTCGGTGCTTTTCAAAAGGTCGGCAATATCCAAGCTGACTTTATCTGCCGCGTATAAAGGTCCCGTAAAGCAGCACATCATTACACATATAAGCAGCAGAGAAATACTCTTTTTGAATTTCATACTATATACCCCCTCCTAACGATAAATTATTACAGTTTCTGCCATGCTTGAATTGAGTGTCTGCAAAATGATATCACCCTCACGGATTTCATCATATGACGAAGCATAGATTTTATTGGTTTTACTGTCTGCAACCATAACTGCATATCCGCCTTTTTCGATATTTCTGTTCCAGTTAAAGTTACGGCCGAAGTTAAATGTATCCACAATAAAGTTACTGCCAAACTTTTTAAGGACGATACCGCTGTAAAATAATCTTCCGTAGGTATTGTTCATCCTGTTCTGTGCGGCATCATTTTCAAAGGCTGCCGGGCTGTGCTCAAGCTCCGCATACGCGGTACCGTTATAATAACTTCTTATGAGCTTGCCGTTATTGTACATCAGCACATTCGGCGACAATGCCGATGCATAGTATTTTTCAAAATACTGCGGCTTGAATCCTCCGTTTTCCTTTTCGGCGGAAAGTACAACCGCAAATTCCTTTAATAGCCCGTCCGAGGTTTTTGAATAAGCGATAACGTCGCCGAATTTCAAATCCGTTATGCTCCTGCCCTGCTGTGTCCACATGGTTTTATCGGTCAGGCTTCCGTCCAATGCCGGTACTGATACCTCTGCGCCCTCAACATAGCCGTTAATAACCGGTACCTCTACACCGTCTGCATTTATTCCTTTTGAAACACTCTTAACCAAAAGGACACTTTTGTTAAACTTAATTGTACCGGCGCCGCCCTTTGAAACAACCGTCATAGCGCCTACAATCTGTTTGTCCGTCATATCGTAACATTCGTACTGTTCGTCTTCCTGCGACCCGTCAAAGTACCCGTATGTGTATACTCCGAAATCCTCTTCACGGTATTCGGTATCATCAGGGTTCGGTATGGTAAATATCTTTGTATTCTCATTCACAAAGATTTTTGAATCAAGCGAGTAATTAACAAGTCTGAATATACCGCTTTTAGTTACATAGTTCTTTTGCAATACATCGCAGTCATATTCGGGTATTTTTCCGATACTGTCAACAGATGTCAAAATCCGCGTTATCTCGCCGTTATTATTCACACTGTACTTAATAAGCTGACGCGCCGGATTTTCAAGTCCCGCTGCGGCAACGGCAGCCTCTGCACTTTGTCTGTTCAGCTTATTTATTTTGAGCTTATCGCCGGACTGAAACTCGCTGAAAACGCCGTCCTCCGTAAAAATCTTGAACCTCATTTTCGAGCTTAGTGTATCTGTCGGTTTAGCGACACCAACCAAAACACCGTACTTCATCCCCGTTTTTGTAAAATTCTCGGCGTATACTATCTTTCCGTTGTAATCTGTATAAAATTTTGCGGTTAAACCAAGCTCAAAATCGTAATCTTCCACCAATTCACCGATTTTATATGATCTGCCTGCAATAACAAGATAATCTTCGTATATTTCTTCTATTGCACCCAATACAAACCGCGATGAAACATATACAATCATGCTTTTTCCGTCTTTTGCTTTGGCTATTGAAAGCACATCGCCTTTTTTCACCTGACGGATATCGGTTAAACGACCGCCTTCTTTAATAAACTTGCATGTGTTTTTATCAAACTCCAAATCTTCTAACTTTTCACCAAACTTTAAGAAAATCGTTTTGTATGTTCTGTCAACGCTTTCTATAACATCCGTTACATATTCCTCTACAAAAACAACATCCGCAAGACCGTCGCTGTTATTATCCACTATACGTATAAAACCGTTTGTTATCTTTAAGTCATCATCTTTCATATTGGGATAAGCAGCGCCGTTGTAAATAAAGTCGGCATTTTTCGCTATTTCATATTCACTCTTTTTGTCGTCCTCGTTCCAAAAAACTATTGAGGAAAGACCGTAGTTTCCGTTTGAAACAATAAGTCTGTCCGCATCATATTTTTCTTCCGTATTCCGCCTGTCGACCTCGATGTATTTTATAACGGAAAACTCGCCGTCCTTAACATCTTTAACATATGCTTTTACCGAATAGCCCAAAAGGTTATTGTAGTCGGCGCCGTCTGTTTCAAACCATGTTTCGTTAATGCGAATCATTTCTCTTCTTTTGTCCGATGCGCTTGCAAGAGAGGTTTCTTCGTTTGCGGTTATAGTTCCGCTATATGTATCAAGCTCTAAATATTTTGAAAGTATTGTTTCATCGCTTTCATAATAGCGGCCGTGTTTGTGCGCCCCGTCAACAAGCAGCATTTTTACATTTAACGAATTATATATAAGTGGAATTAAGTTATTTAACGTACATGCTGTACTCCACTCGCCCGTATAGCCCTTAAGCAAGCCTTTCTGAGCGGCAACGGAAAGATATCCGCTCATATAGCCGCCGTTTTCTTCCGCGACCGGAGTATATCCCAATGCGCATACAAGCATCTTTACCGCTTCCGACAGCTGAACATTGTCATCGGGCAGAAATTTACGGTTTCCGACACCGTTGACTATTCCCAAAGCCGTTGCGACTGCGATATCCGCAGCAGATGCATTTTCCGTATTAACATCCGAATAGTAATCAACAACATTTACCGCCTTAACATCATCCTCTATACCCAAAAGCCGCATAACAATTGTTACAAACTGTGCACGGGTAATCTTTGCATTCATGGAGGAAAGCTCTTCATCGGTAACTATACCCAGTGCTTTTACAAGCTCTTTTTGCTCTGTTGTTGCTATAATTGTTGAAGTTGCTATCTTTTCATACGCCTTTAAATTGGCTGTGCTGCCTTCCATAGCGGTAAAGCTTAAATAGCCGTTTTCGGTAACCGGATTTTCCTTATCCTCGCATCTCAAAATCTCAAGTCCGTCAATCAAAACCGCAAGCTGTACCTTTGAATTTGAAATGTTTTTTGTGACAATCTCAAAATTATGAACGGCACTGGGGGATGCAACGGCTACCTCCGTACTCCCCGCAAGCTTAGTGTACGCACGTTCTTTAATTTTTCCGAGAGTAATACCGGTCTTATCAACACTTAAATAATACCCGTTATTCACGGACCATGGACCGACACCCGAAACATCGCCTCTGACAACAACGGTAAAAGTTGAATCGGGCAAAATAATATTTATATTGCCGCCGAACATGATGCTTTCCGCATCGATAATGTCAGAATACCCCACCGACTTACCGCGCATGCCCATGTTTAAAACACCGTCTTTGATTTCAGAACCTTCTCCCACATTCCATTTTTCCGTATTCTTAAGCAAATCTCCTATATTTACCGTATCCGCTGCATAGACATTTCCGAAAGAAGTGAAAATCATCGCAGCAATCAAACAAATAACAATCAACCGTTTCATAAATACACCCCCGAAAACTATTCTGCAAGCTGCAGCATATTGCTTATGCATTTTGCCGCCTGTGCTCTGTCTGCGTAAGACAGCGGTGCAAACATTCCGTTGTCCACTCCGTTTAACAAACCCGCACCGGCAAGGACAGCAACTGCTTCTTTCGCATAATCGGCAATATCGTCCGCGTCCGAAAACTGCACATTTTTGTTTTTTTGCAGCACGATACCCTTAGCGTCCAACGCTCTTTTAACCATAACAGCCATATCCTGCCTGCTTATTGTTTCATTGGGATTAAAATGTCCGTTATCATCGCCGGTAACCATACCGATTTTTTGAGCGGCGGACACATAGCCGTAGTACCAATCACCCGTATTTACATCTGTCAGTGTGCAAACATTTTCTGCAATTTCTGTTTTAAGCGCTGTCATAAGCATTTTAACAAATTCCGCGCGCGTTACATTTCTGTACGGTTCAAAATTTCCGTTTCCTGTGCCGCATACAACGCCGAGCTCCGTAAGCTCCTGAATACTTTTGTACGCCCAATGGGTTTTGGGTACATCGGTATAGCTTTCGGTTTGTTCAGCTTCGCTTTGCGGAACATATGAAACAGAGCTGCTGTCTTTGCCGCGGCTTACATATCCGCCGCCGGCGCTTCCGCCGCCCGACGGTGTTCCGGATGTATTTTGAGACAGCTTTGAAACCGAATCGGAGTATGCCTTTTCTATTTCGCTTATACTGTTATAGCTGTTAAGCTTCATTTGCTTTGCAAATTCAATTTCGTTTATACCCTTTTTGGCAATAAGCGATAAATCGAGATTCAGCTTATCATTATATGTTTTAAGCACATTTATATAGCCTTCTCTCGGCGCTTTATTAACCTGCGCTATAATTAAATTTTCCGCCAAATCGTCAAGTACCGATGCAAGTGTATCACCTGATAATTTATTTACCGAAAGCAATCTCTCAAGCTCATTTTTTTCTTCGGCGCTTGTTTTGAACGTGCCGGTTTTGTCTATTGCGGAAATGCCCAGGACATCATAGTACTTTTTCAGGCTGTCCGCTTTTGCACATTCGGTCAATTCTGCCATTGTAACTGCCTTGGCATATACCTCGGCAACCTGCTTGGAAGTTGTGAATGTTCCGAAACTTTGACGTTCATTTTCAAAATACCTTGCCGCAGCCGGTAAATTTGTCCGGTATCCGGTATCGTTTACGTCAATATTCAACAAGCTTCCGTATGTTTCTGCCAATTTCTTCAATTCCCATGAATTGGCTGCATTAATCGCCTGAATTTCAAGTTGGTTTGTGTAGTCAAATGAATCAATCCATGTTTTGTCAATGTTACTGCCGCCCACGCTCACATAATATTTTCCGGTAGGCAGTTTATCATATCCGCCGATTTGAAACGACAGTTTGAATTTATTATCCGTAACGCCCGAATCGGAAGGCTGTGTTACATAAACAATACTGCTTTGATATTCCTCGCTGCTTACCTCAAGATAGCTTTTTGTGCTCACAAATATAATGAACTTATGAGTTCTGTGGGCACTTGTAATATCCCCGCTGATATTTACGGTTTCTGTCGGAATATCATATGTCAGTACAACATTTGACAATTCTGTGTTCAGCGCCATCACCGAAACCTGTGAAAACACTAAAACAGCGCTCAAAATCAAACCAATTACCTTTTTCATAATAACTTCCTTTCTGTTACGATATTTTCACTGCATGTTTAACCCTTAATCGCCCCGACCATAACGCCTTTCACGAAATACTTCTGCAGAAAGGGGTATATAACCAAAACAGGAAGGCACGAAACAATCATTACCGCATATTTTATTACCTCGGCAATTTTTGCCTGCTCTGCGGCTGCCTCCATATTACCCGCCGCATTGGTCGTCATAGCGGCGCTCATTTGCTGCTGAACCAATATTTCCCTCAATATCAGCTGCAGCGGATACTTCGTTCTTGAATTTATAAACACAAGGGCACTGAAATACGAATTCCACTGACCGACACCGTAATACAGCGCCACTACCGCAATAATAGGTGCACAAAGCGGAATAAGTATTCTCGTCAGTATTTTAACATTGTCGCAGCCGTCTATCATAGCCGCCTCCTGCAATGTTTCCGGGATTGACTGAATATATGTTCTTGTGATAATTACGTTCCAGGTAGAAACTGCGCCGGGAAGGATTATTGCCCAAATAGTATCAAGCATTTTAAGCTTTTTAACAAGCATAAACAGCGGTATAAGTCCTCCGCTGAAAAACATTGTAAACGTCATAATCGCAACAAATATATTTCTTCCGCGCAAATCCTTTCTCGAAAGCGGATAAGCACAAAGCAGCGTTAAAGTCACGCTCAGCGCTGTGCCCGTAACCGTGTATATAATCGTATTTTTATAGCCCGTCCATATCTCTTTTTCGTTTAAAACCCTTTTATATCCCTCAAGAGTAAAGCCTTTCGGCAACAGCACTACCTTACCTGCCGCTACCATGTTCGGATCGGAAAACGAAGCGCTTACCACAAATATCATGGGATACAGTACCAAAATAAGAACCATAACCAACAGCAAATCATTTATCACGCGAAAGGCAATATCTGCCTTAGGACTTTTAATTTTATTATTCATATGCTCACCCCCTACCACAAGCTTGTATCGCTGATAGCCTTTGAGAAGTAGTTTACGGATACCAGCAAAATAAAGTTAACCAGTGAATTAAATAAACCTACCGCAGTTGAAAATCCGTATCTTGCATCTACAAGACCTGCTCTGTACACATATGTGGAAATAACATCGGATGTGTCCATATTAAGACCGTTTTGAAGAAGGTATATTTTTTCAAAACCAACGTTCATTATTCCGCCGAGGCTCATAATAAGCATTATAATCATCGTCGGTACAAGACACGGGATGTTGATGTGTATTATTTTCTGCATAATATTCGCGCCGTCTATCGTTGCGGCTTCCTTTATTTCTTCATCAACATTGGTAAGAACGGCTATGTACAAAATGCTGCTCCAGCCGGTTGTTTGCCATGCGCCGGTTAAAACATAAATTGTTTTAAAAAACTCCGGTCTTTGCAGAAATGATATCGACTTGCCGCCGCAAAGTTTTATAATTACGTTTATAATACCCATTTCCGGAGTTAAAAATATAATTATCATACCGCACATAACAACGGTTGAAATAAAATACGGTGCATAAGTAATTGTCTGTACCGTGCTTTTGAATTTTGTGTTTTTCACCTCGTTTAGCATAAGCGCCAAAATGATTGGGAGCGGAAAACTCACAGCAAGGGAATAAAAGCTAATGCCAAGCGTATTTTTAATAAGCAAAGCGGCATATCTTGACTTAAAAAACATTTTAAAGTAGTCAAGTCCGCACCACTCGCTTCCAACTATTCCCAGCGATGGAACATAATCTTTAAAAGCAATTAATATTCCGTACATAGGTATATATGAAAATACAATAATAATTGAAAACGGCAGCAACAGCATAATATATAAGTCATAGTTTTTTAAAATGCTGTTTGTACGCCAACTGTTCTTTTTTGAACTTAACTTATCCGAAACAGTTTTCATTACATTTCATCTCCTTTGCAAACCAGAAATGCATCGCAGTCATTTGCAGCAATTTCTACGGAAACAGACACACCGTCATACACTGCTTTTTCTTTTGTCAATATATTTTTCAAAACACAATTTTCCGCCAAATTCAGCTTAATATTAACTTCCGCATCTTCGTCATTGTTATTTGTAACAACGATTAACCGAATCTCGCCGTTTGTTTTCAGAATGTCTGTGCGTATATTGTCAACATTACATAATGCGTTTTTTTCAACACCGCACTGTTGTATTATATCGTCAAAAAACGCCGCCGTTTCGCCGGAAAAGCCCTTGCTGTAACCGTAACCTACGAGCGAGCCTAACATTACCGCGCTGCCTTTGCCGTAATTATTTCTCACAGCAGCACACCGGCCGTCCGAAAAATATGCTATGGCCTGTGCGTTTTCCTGCGGTATTAACTCCTCGCTGTAATAATATCCGTTGATTGTTTTTTCACCGCCGAGATTTAAACTTACCACGCTGTTTTTTATATCCTCGCTGCTCCACTCATCGTGATACGGGTCGTGAAATACAGAAGAAGTAAGCACTTGTCCTTCCTTTGCACCGAAGACCTCATCAAAACCGAGAGAAGGAACTGTCTCGGCAAACAAACCGTCGCCCGATGTAACCGCACCGAAAAAGCACTCGCCCACAAGCGTTCCGCCGTCCGCAACCCATTTTTTCAATCTTTCTGCCACATCATTTTTTATATAATGGGGGAAAGGATAGAAAACTGCCTTGTATTGGCTCAGCTTTTCTTGTGTAAGCTGTTCTGTCGAAACAATATCAACATTATAGTTTTCATCATGAAGCGCGTCAAAAATTCCTTTTAATGAAAGATAATACATTTCCGTACTTCCCGTTATGCACCATGTAAAAACCTGATTTTCACTGCCGTTAATTACCGCAATCTTCGGTTTGCCGGGCATGACATTAAGTATCACGTCCCGATTTTCCTGCAATGCATTATTAAGCTGCACCGCATACTGCAGCTGCTTTGCCGGTGTTCCGTCAACATTTGTTAACCCCCATGCCGGAGATTCCGCGCCCAAACGTTCCGGTCTGTACTGCCAGTACTGGAATCCCTTAACGCCTTTTGAAAGCGGAATAAATACATTCCTTTTATAATCTTTTATTGTTGAAATTCCGGGTCTGCCGTATATATTGCCTCCGTTTATCTGCACTTCCGAACTGATAACCGGCTTACCCTCCGCAGCGGAAACGGAAATTGTTGCGGAAAATGTGTTTGTTCCCAGGCTGTTACCGTGTATATCGCCGAGCTGCGCAAGCCGAAAATCATCGCTGCACGCTGCAACCATATTAAAATACGGAAGCGGAACTGTATGTACCATAACAGGATGCTCACTGTCATACTTTCTTACAGCTTCTTTTCTCATCCGCGTTTCTTCTATAAGCGTATCTGCAAAGAACTCACGAAAATCCACCATATTGTTAAACATTTGGGAGCATCTCGGAAGCTCCGTTTCATCCCAGCTGCCGTAATACTGATGCCACGAATTATTCAACGCCTCAACGGTTTTATATTTATTCTTTAACCATTCTTTGAAAGCCGCCAGCGAATGTTCACAATAACAAAGCAGTTCTTCCTGCCCCGGCTCTCTGTTTTCTATTCCGCTGCCAAGCTCGGGTTCATTCCACAAGTCCCAGAGAAGCAGCGCCGGATGGCTGCCAAGCTCCTTTGACAGTGCCTCACAAAAATCCCTTCTCGCTCTTATTCCCTCCGGAAAATGAAAACAAGGGCCGGGCGAACCGCCGACCTGACGATATGCTATGGTGCGGTAGCTTATTTTTTTGCCTGCTCCGTCTACCATTACAGAGTCCGGATATTTTTTGCAAAACCATGCCGGCGCAACATCTAAAATTATGTTTATAATAACCTTAATGCCGTTTTCATGCGCTATATCCATTATTGAACGCAAATCGGAAAAATCGTACTTATTTTCCGCCGGACAGTTGCTTCTCCATTGTGCCCATATTTTTATGGTATTGAAACCATTGCTTTTAATGTTTTCAATATCTCTTTTCCAATCATTTGAAAGCGGTGTGGGCGCTCTGTAATACTGTGAGCCATATACAATATCTTCAAACATTTTTACTCTATACCTCCGTAAAACCTCCGTAAATTAATTTGCCTTGCTTACATTTTAAATCACAGGTGCTGCAGTTTTCAATATGTGGTTTATTTACGCCTGAAAACATTCAAATAACACATATTATTTTAAAAGCTTCAAAAGCTGCCCGGCAATGCGCTCCGCAATCATTTGCATGCCCAAATCCCCGGGATGCGCCGCAACTCCGCTGTGTTCAAACAGCCCTGTCGCCTTCATTTCGTCAAGTTCGCCCAAGTTGCCAAGCTCTATAAACGGATATCCGTATTCCCCGGCAAGCATTTTTATATATTTATCTGCCGGGTGTTTCCAAAAACTCCCGGTGAAAATAACTTTTGCATTTGTATCCCTTTTGAAAAAAGAGAGCAGCTTTAAATATCCTTCTTTAAACTTGCTTTCATCCACATTTTCATACGGCATATTTTCCGCAATGCGCATTACGATTATATCGGGTTTAAAGTTTGCCGCATCCTCATACCACGGCAAAAAGCTTTCGGCATCTTCGTTTTCATAATTTCTCTCATATTCCGCCGCCTGCGCAATACATATTCCCGCGCGGATGTTATTTGTCTTAAGTATTTCGGCAACGCGGTGCACATAATCATTTTCGGGAGAAGATGCAGCCATACCCCATGATCCGCTCCAACCTATGTCGCTGTTTGGCTCGTGATAAGTAATTGAATTTCCGACAAACAGAATTTTTACGTCACTTTCTTTTTCGTTTACATAATATACTTTTTTTATTGTCTGCCCCAAAGCCGACACACTGTTCTTTTTTAACTGCTCCATTATTCATACACTCCGTTACAAATTATTAATAGCATATACTATATTACTTCCGTCCGGGTAAAGCTTACAATATGTAATTTGCAAGCAAAACCGCAAAAACAACAGCAATAAACATACTTTCGGGTGTTTTCAATGCTGTCAACACTTACAAAATACATATCTTAAGATACCCTCCTGCCATTGACACAAAAATAAAACAGTGATAATATTATTGTTGAAATGTTACGCACTACAGTACTATCAAAGGATGATATATGTGAAAATCGTAAGAAAGAAAAAGGCAAAAATTTTCAACTTATACCTTCTGACGCATCTCGGCCTGTTTTTAATTCCGTTTCTCGGCTTTGGTTCATTCTTTTATTTTTCCTCAATCAATTCTACCAAGACGAATACCGAGTCGGTAAGCATCAGAGATATTGAAGTAATAAAAAGCGACTTTGACGAAAAAATAATCTCTTTATACAATACAGCTCTCAATATAGCCGCCGACCCCGATTTCACGCCCAACGGCTTAAGACGTGACAACGCCGAGTGTATCAGCAAATTAAAATTATATCGCTCAAGGAATATATACTTAACCGATGATATAGCATTTTTCTACAGAAATACCGATACGGCGTACACAAGCAAAGGAATTTGTACCATGAGAAATATGCTTGCATCATTTAACATTGACATTCCCATGGAAGAACTTGATGCGTATTTTGACAAACATACGACACCGT
>CAJLYO010000019.1 GCA_905210885.1 uncultured Eubacteriales bacterium
GGATTTTACCGTCCGTTACATAACAGCCGGCAATTGTGCCAACACCGGAAACTCTGAATGTCTGTCTGATTTCCGCATGACCGATAACATTTTCACGGTAGGTAGGCTCAAGCATACCCTTCATAGCAGCCTCGATTTCCTCGATAGCCTGATAAATTACGCGGTACAGTCTGATTTCAACATTCTTAAGTGCCGCAGAATCAACCGTTGCAGCATCGGGACGGACGTTAAATCCTACAATAATAGCATTTGAAGCAGACGAAAGAATTATATCCGACTCTGTTATTGTGCCCACGCCGCCGTGAATTACACGGACTCTTACTTCATCATTTGAAAGCTTTTCAAGGGACTGCTTAATAGCCTCGACAGAACCCTGAACATCAGCCTTTACGATAATGTTAAGCTCCTTAATCTGACCCTGTTCAATCTGATTAAACAGTGCGTCAAGAGAAACAACCTGCTGTGTTGATTTGTTATACTCATCTTTGATTTTCTGTTTGCGCTTTTCAACAACAGCACGCGCCTTTTTCTCATCATTTACGGCATGGAATACATCTCCGCCTTCCGGAACCTCATTTAATCCGAGAATCTCAACGGGGACGCAAGGACCTGCCTCCTTAACGCGCTTACCCTTATCGTCAATCATAGCTCTTACCTTACCCACAGCGGTACCGGCAACAACGACATCGCCGATTTTTAACGTACCGTTCTGAACAAGCACGGTAGCAACAGGGCCTCTGCCCTTATCAAGCTTTGCTTCGATAACGGTACCCTTTGCACTTCTGTTGGGGTTGGCTTTAAGCTCCTTCATATCCGCAACAAGCAGCACCATTTCAAGCAAAGTATCGATATTATCGCCCTTAAGAGCGGATATGGGAACGCATATCGTATCGCCGCCCCATTCCTCCGGCACAAGACCGTGTTCAGTAAGCTGCTGCTTTACAACATCGGGATTTGCGGTTTCCTTATCCATCTTGTTAATTGCAACGATAATGCTTACGTTTGCAGCCTTGGCATGGTTTATAGCCTCGATTGTCTGTGGCATAATTCCGTCATCTGCCGCAACGACAAGTATTGCAATATCCGTAACCTGTGCACCTCTTGCACGCATTGAGGTGAATGCCTCATGTCCGGGTGTATCGAGGAAAGTAATGTTTCTGCCGTTGATTTTAACTCTGCATGCACCGATATGCTGAGTAATACCGCCTGCTTCGGTGTCAATAACGTTTGTTTTTCTGATTGAGTCAAGAAGTCTTGTTTTACCGTGGTCAACGTGACCCATAACAACAACAACTGGCGAACGGGGCTGTAAATCCTCGGGGGCGTCCTCAACATCGTTAAACAGGATATCCTCCTCGGTAACAATTACTTCCTTTTCAACCGTTGCGTTAAATTCGGTTGCAATCAAAGCCGCCGTGTCAAAGTCAATCATCTGACTCACAGACGCCATAACGCCTATCATCATAAGGCACTTTACAACCTCTGCCGCAGGTCTGCCCAGCTTTTCGGCAAACTCGCCAACGGAAATTTCATCGCCCATTGAAACCACAACATTTTCAGGCTTCTGCTTTTTCTCTTTTGCGGCTTTAACTTCTTCTTTTGATTCCTTTTCAAAAGAACTTTTCTTGTTTTTCTTGATTTTCTGCTTCCCGGTTGTGATTTTGTCCTCTTTAATGTTTTCCGGAACAAGCTCCTCTATTTTTTCCGTATCAAATCTTTCAAGGTCAACATTTGATGACCTTGTGTCAACATATCTTGTTTCTTTCTTGATAGGCTCGTTGATATCGCTCAAATCGTCGTCGATAACAGGCTCTTCTTTTTTCTCCTCAGCCGGTTTTTTCATCTTTTCAAGGAGAAAATCAAACTCCTCCACCTGATTTTTCTGAGTAAAATATTCAAAGACTATGTCAAGCTCGTTATCCATAATAGAGCTTTGTGCGCTTTTTGCCTTGCTTCCGAATTTCTTAAGAAGCTCAAGTACCTCTGCCTTGTCAACGCCCAAATCCTTTGCGATAGCACTAATTTTAATTTTCGCCATATAATCAATCCTTTCGTTTGCCGGAGCAAATGCATTTTTTTAAAGCCGACGCCAAATTGCCGTCCGTCACCGAAACACACGCGGTAAGTCCCTTACCGATTGCGTTGCCTACGCTTTCGCACGTACCGAAAACAATGCACTCAACACCGTAATACGCACATTTATCGGTTACCTTTTTCATCGTACCCTCTGATGCGTCCGCAGCAACAATTACAATTTTGCTTTTCTTTGCTCTGACAGAAGTTATAACACTGTCTGTTCCTGCCGACAAAAGCCCTGCCTTTTTTGCAAGGCCTATATAGCCGTATGCCTTATCATTCATCGGCACAGCACTCCTCATATATATTATGCGGAACCGCAGTTTTAAGCCCGCGTGCAAATCCGTTGGATTTCACAAGCTTTTCTATGCATGCCCTGTTTTTGCACACATATGCTCCCCTGCCTCCGCTTTCACAAATTTTAACCGTTCCGTCGGCAAAGCGTGCCGCACGCAAAAGCTTTGATTTATCAACTATACTTCTGCATGAAATGCACATGCGCTGAGGACGGTATTCTCCTTTTTCGGAGTAAAGCTTGTTATGCTTCAACGGGTTCATCATCTCCGCTTTTGATTATATCTATTTTCCAGCCGGTAAGCTTTGCGGCAAGGCGTGCATTTTGTCCTTCCTTACCGATTGCCAATGAAAGCTGGTTTTTCGCAACCACAACGGTGCAAAGCTTTTCTTCTTCGTTAACCGTAACGCTTTCAACCTCTGCCGGAGCAAGTGCCGCCGCAATATACTGCGCCGGGTCATCACTGTATTTTATAATGTCGATTTTCTCTCCGTTTAACTCGTCAACAATATTTGCAACACGGGTTCCCTTTGAACCGACGCATGCGCCGATGGGGTCAACGTTTTCGTCATTTGAAACAACAGCAATTTTCGAGCGCGAGCCTGCTTCTCTCGAAACGCTCTTAATCTCAACAACGCCTGTCTGAATTTCCGGAACCTCAAGCTCAAAAAGCTTTCTTACAAGACCTGCATGAGTTCTTGAAATAATAATCTGCGGTCCTTTTGTTGTGCGCTGAACGTCAACAATGTAAATTTTAAGGCGCTGATTGGGGTGGTAATTATCGCTTTCAACCTGTTCCTGAGGCATAAGCATTGCCTCAACCGTTCCCAAATCCACCATAACGCTTTTTCTTTCAACACGCTGTACAACGCCGGAAACAATATCTCCGACTTTGCCGGAAAACTCCGAATAAACCATGTTTCTCTCGGCTTCTCTGATACGCTGTGTAACAACCTGGCGTGCCGTCTGTGCGGCAATTCTGCCGAATGTCTGCGGCGCTGTCTTTTCCTCTATAACATCGCCCAGCTCATACTGCGGATTAATTTTCTTTGCATTTTCCAAAGAAATCTCGCTGTCCGGAATAACAACCTCGTCCACAACCTCTTTTTTCACATAAACGTTCATGCTGCCGTTTTGTCTGTCAATCTCCACACGCACGTTTTTGTGGCTTCCGTAATTACGCTTGTAAGCCGAAACAAGCGCCTGTTCCAATGCCTCTATAAGCACGTCGCGGCTTATACCCTTTTCCTTTTCAAACTGCTCAAGCAGTGTAACAAAATCTTCGCTCATTTTTCAAAATCACTCCCATTAAAAGTTAAAAATTATATTTGCCTTTGCAATGTTTTTTCTCTGTATATTTATTTTTTCATCATTAATGCTAAGCGTAACAGACTCGCTGTCGAAATCCGAAAGCACGCCTTCAAGCTCTTTTGCGCCATCCTGCGCCTTATAAAGCTTAAGCCGCACCTCCTCGCCGACTGCGGCGGCATAGTGCCGGTCGGTTTTCAAAGCGCGCTCGATTCCCGGGGATGAAACCTCCAGAAAATAATTATCCGCAATAAAATCCTCCGCGTCAAGGTACTCGCCAAGCTCGCGGCTTATCGCCTCGCAGTCGTCAAGGTTTACCCCTTCATCTCTGTCAATGTACACGCGCAAAAATCTGTGCGGTCCTTCCTTTACAAACTCAACATCGTAAATTTCATAGCCGTAACGTTTGGCAATCTCCCCTGCTTTTTGGGCAGTAAGCTCCTCGGTTTTGGAATATGCCATAATTTCACCTCCGAAACATAAAACAAAGAGTGGGAAATCCCACTCTTTGAACGCAAAACCTATAATGTATTTTTATTATACACCGTATTTTCAAAAAAATCAAGGGTTTTTCGGAAAAAAATTATTTATTTTTCCATTTTTTCAAAACATCTGAGCCATTTATCCGCAATTACACGGTGAAAAGCAGGTGTCGGGTGAACGCCGTCGGCAAGCCACCATGAATTATCGGTATTTTTTGCAAGTCCGTCAAGCTCAGCCTGAAGAGGTATAAAGGGCAAACCGAAGTTCTCCGCAATTCTCTTTGCCGCCTGGGCGCGGAGTTCAACCTCTTTTCTGAACTTTGCATACACCGTCTTATTTGCTTCGCCTTTTAAAGTAAAAGGCTCTAAAATTATGATTTTAATATCTGGCAAAGCCGATTTAATTTCTTCAATAAGCATTGAGTATATCTTTTCGTATTTTTCGGCGTCTATGCCGTTTTGATTTGCGAATTCATGCCATACATCATTTACGCCTATTAAAATACTCATATAATCCGGCTTAAGGTTTATAATATCAGCCTTAATGCGCGCGTAAACGTCCACAATTCTGTTGCCGCTTATTCCTCTGTTGTAAATCGCATACTGTTCGGGTTTTTTTGCCATAAGCTCTCCGGCAGCAAAAAGCGGATAGCCGTAACCCATGCGGCCGTTTGCGTTTTCATCATCTCTTTGGCGCATAACATCTGTAATCGAGTCACCCTGAAATAAGATTGTTTTCATACTATCCCCCCTACATATTCTCCACGTCAGCAGGCGTTAAAAGCTTAATCCCCGCATCAGCCAGACATTTTGCCGCCGCATCGTTGTCCTCGGCTTTTATAATAACCATAGCGCTGTCCTTTGCTTTGCCCACAAATGCATACATATAGCCCACACTGTGACCTGCGTCCGCAAGAATCCCGAGAGCTTTTGAAAGTCCGCCGGGAACGTGGTCAACGCATATTCCCAAAACAGGTGTTACATTATAGGTAAGCTCGCTTTTCGCAAGAACATTTTCAGCCAGATCCGGGTCTGTTACAATAAGTCTTAAAATTCCGTAATCAACAGTATCCGCAATGGAAAGGGCTAAAATGTTAACGCCGTTTTCACCAAGCATTTTTGTAACCTGTGCAAGTCTTCCGGATTTGTTTGCCACAAAAATTGATATCTGTCTTATCATAATAATCTCCCCTTTTAAAGCTTTCTTTTATCAATAACATGCTTTGCTTTGCCTTCGCTGCGCTGTATTGATTTTGCCTCAACCAAAGTGATTTTTGCGGAAATTCCGAGAATGCTTTCAACATTCCGCGCAATTTTCGCCTTGATATCCTCAACTCTCTTTACCTCGTCGGAGATAAGCTTATCAGACATTTCAACCTGGATTTCAAGCGTATCGCGGTTATTTACGCGGTCAACTATTATCATATAATGAGGCGCGGTTTCGCCCATATCAAGAAGCACGGTTTCAATCTGGGACGGGAACACGTTAACACCCCTGATTATCAGCATGTCATCGCTTCTGCCGCTGGGCTTTGCCATTCTGACACAGGTTCTGCCGCATTCGCACTTATCGTAATTAAGCGATGAAATATCGCGTGTTCTGTATCTGATAAGAGGAAATGCCTGTTTTGTAAGAGTAGTGAAAACAAGCTCGCCCGTTGTCTTTTCCGGAAGGTTTTCGCCTGTGTCCGGGTTAATAATTTCGGGAATAAAATGGTCCTCCCAAATATGCAGACCGTTCTGATTATGGCAGTCCATAGCAACACCGGGACCCATAATTTCGCTTAAACCGTAAATATCATGAGCTTTTATATTCAGTCTGTTCTGAATTTCGTTTCTCATTGCCTCTGTCCACGGCTCTGCACCGAAAATTCCCACGGAAAGCGGCAGCGTTTTTGTATCTATACCCATTTCCTCCATTGTTTCTGCGATAAACAGTGCGTAGGACGGCGTACAGCATATTGCGGTAACACCGAAGTCAACTATGCAGTTAATCTGCCTTTTCGTATTGCCGGTAGACGCCGGAACGGTTATCGCGCCGATTTTCTGCGAGCCGCCGTTGGCGCCCAGTCCGCCGGTAAACAGTCCGTAGCCGTAGGAAATCTGAATCCTCGATTTGTTGTCAAGCCCTGCCATGGTCATGCAGCGTGCAACAAGGTTATCCCAAAGCTCAAGGTCATCCTTTGTGTAACCTACAACAATCTGTTTCCCCGTTGTTCCGCTTGATGCGTGAAGGCGGACAACATTATCAAGAGAAGTGGCAAACAAGCCGTAAGGATATGTATCCCTTAAATCCTGCTTATATGTATAAGGCAGTTTCGGCAAATCCTCAATCGACTTTATATCTCCGGGCAAAAGACCTATTGCGTCCATTTTTGCCTTATAATACGGAACATTTTCATATATTCTTTCAACAAGCTTAACAAGGCGCTGTGACTGCAGTGCCGAAAGCTCGTCGCGGCTCATACATTCAGCCGCTTTATCCCAATACTTTTCCATGTTTCATTCTCCTTGCAGCGTTATTTTTCAAAAGCGTAGCCAAGCTCAAATGCGGCAACGTTAACTTCATAAAATTTAGGCGGAACGGTTTCCTTTATAACCTCGAGCCAAACGTTTTTGTCTATATCCATTTTTGACGCCAAAACGCCTATCAGCGCAACATTAACCGCCTTAACGTTTCCTGCTTTAAGTGCAAGCTCTGCCGCGTCAAGGGCGATAAGCGAAACGCCCATTTCGCTTATTTTTTCTATAATACCCTCAGGATACTTTGCCGCGCCGATAATAACGGGCATTGGGTCAATTTTCTGAGTATTTACAATAAGCTTTCCGTCTTTTTTTAGAAATTCAAGGTATCTGTATGCCTCAAGCTGCTCAAAGGCAAGAATAATGTCCGCACCGCCTTTGTTTATAACAGGCGAATACACCTTATCGCCGTAGCGGACATATGTAACAACGCTTCCGCCGCGCTGGCTCATTCCGTGAACCTCGGACACCTTTACGTCGTATCCCTCATTGCAAAGGACACGTCCGAGAAGCTTTATCGCAACGTTTCCCAAAATACGGCTTGCAAGCAGCGTGCCCTGACCGCCGACGCCGACTATCATTATACTTTTATTCATTGCCGTTACCTCCAATCGCAGAAAGCTTGCAAAGTCTTGTGCAAAGTCCGCAGCCGTTACACTGTGTTTGGTCAATCTGCACGTCCCCGTCCTTTAAGGAAATTGCTGGGCAGCCGATTTTCATGCACATTTTGCAGTTTACGCACTTTGTTTTATCAATGGATATCGCGCCGGGGAATTTAACGTTTTTAAGCAGTGCGCACGGACGCTGTGAAATAATAACGGACGGCTCGGAAAGCGCAACCTCCTGTTTTACAACCTTTTCAAAATTATCAATATCAAACGGGTCGGCAACCGTAACTCTGTCAATACCTATTGCTTCGCAAAGCTTTAACAGGTTAACCTGCTTTGTGGGTTGTTTTCTGATTGTCCAGCCTGTTGTGGGGTTATCCTGATGACCGGTCATACCGGTGATTGAGTTATCGAGAATGATAACCGTACTGCAGCCTTTGTTGTAAACCAAATCAACAATTCCGGTAATTCCGCTGTGCATAAATGTCGAGTCGCCCAAAATAGCAACGGTTTTACCCGAAAACTCGGCATTACCCGATTTTTCTATACCGTGCGCCATGCCGATGCTTGCTCCCATACAGACGCAAAAATCAATGCTCTGAAGCGGTGCGAGCGCGCCCAGCGTGTAGCAACCGATATCGCCGCAAACGGTAAGCCCAAGTTTTTTAAGAACATAAAACATTCCTCTGTGGGGGCAGCCCGGGCACATAACGGGAGGTCTTACGGGAACCTGCTCCGAAACCTCGAAATGCTCCGGCTGTTTTCCGCTTATTGCAGCTTTAATCATGTTTGCATTATATTCGCCGAGCATTGTGAAAATTTCTTTTCCGATAACCTTTATACCCAAAATTTTGCAATGGTTCTCGATAACCGGATCAAGTTCCTCTATTACATAAAGCTTATCAACCTTTGCTGCAAAATCGCGTATAAGCTTTTCGGGCATGGGGTAAACAAGACCCAATTTTAAAAACGAAGCCTCCGGAAACGCCTCTTTTGCGTACTGATAGCAAATTCCGGCGGTGATAATTCCGATTTTCGTATCGTTAATTTCAACCGAGTTTAAAGGTGATGTTTCGGCATATTCTGCCATATCCTTAAGCCTTTGCTCTACATATATATGACGCTTTTGAGCCATTGCCGGCATCATTACGTTTTTTACGGGATTTTTCTCGTACTTGCCCGGTTCATGCTCCTGTCTGTCGCAAAGCTCAACAAGGCTTTGTGAGTGTGAAACTCTTGTGGAAAGGCGCAAAATCATGGGCGTATCGAACTTTTCACTTAAATCGTAAGCAATTTTTGTATATTCCTTACATTCTGCGCTGTCCGACGGCTCCACAACCGGGATTTTTGCCGCCATTGCAAGCATTCTTGTGTCCTGCTCGTTTTGTGAACTGTGCATTCCGGGGTCGTCTGCGACGCATGCCACAAAACCGCCCTTAACGCCTGTGTATGAGGCGGTAAACATCGGGTCTGCGGCAACGTTTAAGCCTACGTGCTTCATACAGGTAACAGAACGGCTTCCGCTAAGAGCCGCACCGATTGCAACCTCTGTGGCAACCTTTTCGTTAGGCGCCCATTCTGCGTATATTTCATCATATTTTGCAACATTTTCCGTTATTTCAGTGCTGGGTGTTCCGGGATATGCGGAAGCGACTTTAACGCCGGCTTCGTAAATACCGCGTGCAACGGCTTCGTTGCCCAATAAAAGCTTTTTCATTTATTTATCCGTTCCTTTCTGACATATTTCGTTTTGTTGTGCCACAAGATTTTCGCTGCTGTACATTTTTCTCAGCTTCGGTTTTTCTATCTTGCCCGTGGGGTTGCGCGGCACATCCGCAAATATAAATTTATGAGGTCTTTTGTACCTGGGGAGGTCACGACAAAAATCAACAAGTTCCTCCTCCGTAAGGCTTTCGCCCTCTTTGACCTGAACAATCGCCGCGGCAATTTCGCCAAGACGCGCATCAGGCAGACCGATAACAGCCGTATCGCTGATTTTTGAGTTCTTTCTTAAATAATCCTCAATCTGAACCGGATACAGGTTTTCGCCGCCGGAAATAATAACGTCTTTTTTCCTGTCTACCAGGTATATAAAGCCGTCCTTATCCGCCTGCGCCATATCGCCGGTATACAGCCAGCCGTCCTTTAAAACCTCGTTTGTAGCTTTCTCATCTTTATAATAGCAAAGCATTACGCCGGGGCCTTTAACAGCAAGCTCACCGACCTCGCCCTGTTTTACTTCATTGCCGTCGCTGCCCACAATCTTAACCTGCCAGCCGTAGCCTGCCTTACCTATCGCACCCACGTGGTCGATATTTTCAAGACCGAGATGAACGCAGCCTGGGCCGATAGACTCGCTTAAGCCGTAGTTTGTGTCATACATATGATTTGGAAATACCGACTTCCAGCGCTTTATAAGGCTTGGCGGTACGGGCTGAGCGCCTATATGCATAAGCCGCCACTGGTCAAGCTTATAATCGTCAAGATTAATTTCGCCTCTGTCTATAGCATCGAGAATATCCTGCGCCCATGGCACCAAAAGCCATACAATGGTACAGCCCTCGTCAGATACTGCCTTCAAAATCCATTCGGGCTTTACACCCTTTAATAACACTGCTTTGCCGCCTACCAAAAAGCTTCCGAACCAGTGCATTTTGGCGCCGGTATGGTAAAGGGGCGGTATACACAAAAATACATCCTCTTTTGTCTGCTTATGGTGGTTTTGCTCAGTCATAACAGCGTGCATAAGGCTTCTGTGAGGGTGGACAATCGCCTTCGGAAACCCGGTCGTGCCCGAAGAAAAGTAAATCGCCGCCAAGTCTTCGTCCGTAAGAGGTATGCACGGATTTTTCGAGGAGCAGTATGTAACAAGCTTTGTGTAGCTTTCCGCAAAAGTGGGGCAGTCGTCGCCGACGTAAAGCCACGTTTTAACTCTCGGGATTCTGTCGCATATTTCCTCGACACGGCCGGTAAATTCCGGACCGAACACAATCATATCACAGTCTGCAAGCTCAAGGCAGTACTTGATTTCATCTGCGGTATAGCGGTAATTAAGGGGCACAGCCATAGCGCCGGACTTTAAAATGCCGAAGTACACCGGCAGCCATTCAAGACAGTTCATCAGAAGAATTGCTACCTTATCGCCTTTTTTGATTCCCCTTGTAAGGAGCAGATTTGCAAATCTGTTTGCCTTTTTGTTAAACTCGCTCCATGTAATTTCGGTTCGATACGACTCGTTGGGACTTGCTTCAATCAGGGAATATTCACGCCATGTCATTTTAGTCTGATTTTCATATTTCGGATTAATCTCCACCAAAGCAACGTCATTGGGGTAAAAATCCGCATTTTTATTTAAAATCTCAGTTATTGGCATTTACCTTATCTCCTTTGAATACTTTATTCAAATGCTCGCTGTCAAACTTTTTGGTAAAAAGGCTGACAACAGGCACAATTATCATTGATACAGCCATTGCGCAAACGCCCATTTCCGGAGCCTTTGCCGAAGCAAGCTTAAATGCTTCGTATGCCGTGCCGCCGCCCAGGTTCATAGCGGTAAGAACCACAGTTGACACAACTACCGTCAAAAATCCGGCAATCATACCTGCAAAAGCACCTGCCTTTGTGGTCTTTTTCCAATATATACCCCATATGTACGGACCGATAAAGCAGCCGGAAACAATGCCCCAGCTAAACGACATAATGTTAACGATAATCGTTATATTTGTTGTGGCGAATATGTAAGACAGTGCAACAAACAAGAAACAAAGCAGTCTTGTAATAAGCATCTGCCGCGATTTGTCGAAATTTTTCTTAACCTCCGGCAAAAGGTCAACGGAAATTGACGATGCCGACGTTAAAACGATTGACGACAGCGTTGACATTGAAGCCGAAAGCAAAAGAATAAGTATAACTGCAAGAATAAGCGTTGTTACTATATTAGAATCGCCGAGCACAGTTAAAAGAGTTGTGGGGATAACCATATCAACTCCGCCTTCGGGCAGCTGATTGTTAAGTACCAGGCGCGACAGCGAACCGATAAAGTACGCACCAACACCGATAATCATTGCAAAAGCCGTGGAAATGACTGTTGCTTTCTGAATTGATTTTTCATCTTTTACCGCATAGTATTTGCTTACCATCTGCGGCAAGCCCCATGTTCCGAAGCTTGTAAGCAAAATATTAACACAAAGAAATTTAAAGCTTGAACCGCCGAAAGGACTTACAAGCTGACCGTTCATACCCTCGACAGCCGAAAGCCGCGGAATTATCTGAGAAAATCCGCCGATTAGCGGGTTGATTACAACCGCAACAACCATTGCAATAACACCCGCAATCATTATAATTCCCTGAATAAAATCAGTATACGCCGTTGCAACATAACCGCCCAAAACCAGGTACACTGCGGTAAGCGCCGCAATAAACAACATCCACATATTAACGGAAATTCCCGGAAAAACCGTTGTAAACATAGCGCCCAGACCCTTGTAAACCGCTGCGGAATAGGGAACGAGGAATACAAATATAACAACTGCCGACATTATTTTCATAGCCTTTGAGTTATATCTGCCTTCAAAAAATTCCGGCATCGTTTTCGCACCGATAGTGTGAGTCATGCTTCTTGTGCGTTTTGCAAGTATAAGCCATGCAAGCAGACAGCCGAAAACAGCGTTTCCGACGCCTATCCACATACTGCCCATGCCTATGTTCCAGCCATGCTGACCGGCATAACCAACGAAAATAACCGCCGAAAAATACGAGGTTCCGTAGGCAAATGCCGAAACCCATGCGCCGATCTTTCTGCCGCCGAGCAAAAATCCGTCAATGGTTTTCGCTTTTCTTGAGCTGTATATGCCGACGATTACCATAAGCGCGGCAAAAACCATCAAGGCGCAAACAGTAACAAACTGTGTCTGATTCTTCATTAACATAAAAATACTCCGTTCTGTTATTTTACAACAATATTTACAAGCTTATTGGGAACAATAATTGTTTTTACAATGTTTTTACCCTCGGTAAGCTCTTTAATTTTTTCATCTCCGAATGCCGTCTTTTCTATTTCTTCTTTTGAAGCCGATGCCGGCACAACGATTTTCGACTTGATTTTGCCGTTAATCTGAACAACAAGCTCATAGCTGTCGTCCTTGGTTTTCTCCTCGTCATATACAGGCCAGCTTGTATCGGTTAAATCGCCCTCAAAACCGGCAACCTGCCAAAGTTCCTCCGTAATATGAGGCGCAACGGGATTTAAAAGAGTAATAAAGGTTTTAAATTCACCTTTTGTTATGCTGCCCTTTTTAACGATTTCGTTAATCAAAGTCATAAGCGCTGCAATCGCTGTATTAAACTTCATTTTGTCATAGTCGTTTGTAACCTTCATTATGGTTTTGTGCATAAGACTTTCCATGTCGGCGGAATATCCGTCACCGTCAGTCAAAATCTCCTGAAGGTTCCATACTCTCTCAAGGAATTTATAGCAGCCTTTAACGCCGTTCATTGACCAAGGAGTTGCCTGGTCGAACGCTCCTATAAACATTTCATATGTTCTGAAGGTATCTGCACCGTAGTCGTTTACGATATCGTCCGGGTTAATTACGTTTCCTCTCGACTTTGACATTTTTTCGCCGTTTTCACCCAATATCATACCGTGAGAGGTTCTCTTGTAGTAGGGTTCTTTTGTGGGCACTACGCCGATATCATACAGGAACTTGTGCCAGAAACGCGAATACAAAAGATGCAGAGTTGTATGCTCCATACCGCCGTTGTACCAGTCAACCGGAAGCCAGTATTTAAGCTTTTCGGGAGAAGCAAGCTCCTTATCGTTGTGAGGGTCGATATACCGCAGGAAGTACCATGACGAACCTGCCCACTGAGGCATGGTATCTGTTTCGCGCTTTGCGTCACAGCCGCACTTCGGGCATTTTGTATTAACCCAATCGGTAAGCTTAACAAGAGGCGATTCGCCGTCCTCACCGGGCTCGAAATTATCTGTTTCGGGAAGCTTTAACGGCAATTCCTCATACGGCACCGGAACCCAGCCGCAGTACGGGCAGTTAACCAGCGGAATAGGCTCGCCCCAGTAGCGCTGACGCGAGAACACCCAGTCACGCAGCTTGAAGTTAACCTTTCTTGTGCCTATGCCTTTTGCTTCAAGGTCATCTATAATGGCTTTTTTAGCCTGTGCAACGGTCATTCCGTTTAAGAAGCCCGAATTAACCATGATTCCGTCAGCAACGTCCGTATATGCTTCTTTCTGAACATCATCGCCGCCGGCAACAACTTCGATTATTGGCATGTTAAACTTCTTTGCAAAATCCCAGTCACGGGTATCATGTGCCGGAACCGCCATAATTGCGCCGGTTCCGTAGGTTACCAAAACATAATCCGAAATCCAAACGGGAATTTCCGCACCGTTAACCGGGTTGATTGCGGTGATGCCTTTTAGCATTACGCCGGTTTTATCCTTTGCAAGTTCTGTTCTTTCAAACTCGCTTTTCTTTGCCGCCTGGCGCTTGTATTCCAAAACCTCGTCATAATTTTCAATTTGGTCCTTATATTTTTCGATATATTCATGCTCAGGCGACAAAACCATGTATGTTGCACCGAACAGCGTATCCGGTCTTGTTGTATAAACGGTAATAAAATCGTCTGCGTCCTTAATTTTAAACTTAACCTCGGCGCCCTCGGAACGTCCTATCCAGTTTTTCTGCTGAATTTTGATTTTCTCCAGAAAATCAACCTCGTCCAAATCGTCAATAAGGCGCTGAGCGTATTCTGTTATTTTTAACATCCACTGGCTTTTTTCGCGCTGAACGACCTCGCTTCCGCAGCGCTCGCATACGCCGTTTACAACCTCCTCGTTTGCAAGACCTACTTTACAGCCCGTGCAGAAGTTGATAGGCATTTTTGTCTTGTATGCAAGACCCTT
>CAJLYO010000020.1 GCA_905210885.1 uncultured Eubacteriales bacterium
CGTCAGAGTATAAGGAAAGCAGCACTTTGCCGTCAGCCGGCGGAGGAGGAGGCGGAGGCGGTTCGCTCGGAGGAGGCAGCGGAGCCGGCGGAGTTACCGTTGATATTATACCGGATACCGTAAAAGAGCCATACAGCGATTTGGAGTCTGCGGCGTGGGCGCGCGAATATATTTTAAAGCTTACGGAAAAGGGTATAGTAAACGGCGACGGAAACGGACGGTTTAATCCGAATGATTATGTTACACGCGAGCAGCTCGTCAAGATGCTGTCTGCGGCATATTTGTCAGATGTCGGTCCGGAGTCGGAGGATTTTTCGGACGCAGTAAAAACCGAATATTACTACATACACATAATGAAGGCCAGAAATGCCGGACTTGTAATCGGCAGACCTGACGGAAGCTTCGGCGTGGGTGAGAAGATAACCCGTCAGGATGCGGCAGTAATGATTTACCGTCTGCTTGCGAAAAACGGTAAGGCGGCAGTCGGGGCAAATGCGGCGTTTTCGGATTTTTCCGAGGTTGCGGACTACGCGGCAGAGGCTGTTTTGTGCCTGTGTGAAATAGGGATTATTAACGGCTTTGACGACGGAACATTTAAACCGGCAGCATATCTTACGCGTGCTGAAGCGGCAAAGCTGATATGCGGCATTGACATATAAAGGAGGGTAATCTGAACAATGATAAAGCGATACATAAGCGCGTTTCTGACGTTAATTATTTTTATAATGCTTATGCCGTGTGCCAATGCTGCGGACTATTTGTTGAATATTGATTTTGACGGTTCGTACAGTCCATTTTTATGCAGAACGGGCAGCGTGACCATGACGGATGACAGCGGATTATCTGCCGGACTGTTTTCTGAATCGGCAGAGCTTAGGTATACACCGCAAAAAGGTAATACGGACTGGGATACCTCATATTCCATGAATGTCAGCATTAAAATGGACGACTGGCAAAAGAGCTCAACTGAAATGCTGATTTTCAGAACCCATTCCTCGGCAGACGATATGACATATATTATTTCTTACAGTGCAAACGGATTTTCACTTGCTAAAATGCACAAGCCTATGAAATATGTTTCTCTGCTCGGCGCATCCGGGGCTGTTGACGCTGAGCCGAATGAGTATCATGACATACGTATAGATACGGTAAATAATGATGACGGCAGCGTACTTATAAAGGTTTACTTTGACGGCGGAAAGGTTTTGGAATACGGTGATAAAACGAATGTTTCTCTCGGCGGCGGTGTGATGGTCCGTAATAATATGGCAGACAGCACGGTTCTTGTTGACAGCATTCGCGTGACCGCAGCGGAAAGCAATGTTAAAGAGGCGGATGACGCTGCGGCGTATGATACTTTGGGAACGGATTATGAAAATGCGTCGGATATTTTGCATTGCCTTGGTATTATGGATTATGACGCATATGGGCTTTTCAACGGTGATTATTATATGACCCGCAGTGAGTTTACCGACGCCGTAATAAGGCTTTTGGGCTGCGGCGATACCGCATATAATGACGGAGGAGTGTACACGGATATAAGCGTTTCCGATAAGTACGGAGCTTCTGTTTATACGGCATACGGTCTCGGACTTTTAAGCCGTCCGGACGACGGACTTTTTCGTCCCGATGACGCTATAGTCTATGATGAGGCGGTAAAAATGCTTGTTTGCGCTCTGGGCTACGGATGTACCGCGCAGTATAACGGCGGTTATCCGTTCGGCTACCTTGCTGCGGCGCGGAGCATCGGGCTTTTGGACGGAGTGTCCGATGTTATGACCCGCGGCAATTCGGCAGTTTTGCTTGAAAATGCTTTGGACGTAAAGCTTATGAAGGTTTATTCCGTTAAAGGAAAAAATTCTTACAATCTGAAGGAAGGCAGAACAATCCTTGAATCACGCGAGATATATAAAACAACGGGGGTTGTTACGGATAACGGCGTCAGCTCTCTTTTGGCTTTCAGCAGCTTATCGGGCGGCAGGGTGAAAATAGATGACGTTGTTTTTGAAGCAGGCAACACTTCGGCCGCAAAGTATTTAGGCTGTACGGTTAAGTATTATTATAAATCAGATGCGGATACGCGTATACTGCTTTATGCAAAGCCCGTACGCAGAAATGAAATCATAAGCGTTAATGATGAATACATTTCGGGCACTTCCGATAAAACAAAGCTTGTTTATTATAATGACGGAGGCAAAAAAGAAAGCGCGGATATATCGCCCATTGCGGATTTTATTTACAACGGAGTCGCATATCCGGAATTTTCGGATTCCGATATGACGGTTGAAAACGGAAGCATTACCATTATTGACAATAATTTTGACGGGCTTTTTGATGTGGTTTCGGTATGGGAATACAGCGATATGCTTGCGGAATTTGTGTCAAAGAGCGATAATGTGATTGCCGGAGAGAACAAAAGGCTGTGTCTTGATGCAGACTTTGAAAAATATGATATATATTCCGGCGGCAAAAGTGCCGATATAAAGGCTGTGTCGGAAAACACGGTTGTTTCCTATGCGGTGTCGATTGATAAAAAGTATGCTGCGGTACATGTGTCATCAGACAAAATTACCGGAAAAGTGACATCCGTTTCGGAGGATAAAATTGAAATAGACGGAAAGACCGTAAAGCTTTCAAAATCCTTTGAAAATAATGTTGCCTCAAAAACGGCAGCGATGCCGAAAGCGGGCAAAACATATACCCTGTATCTTAATTTTGCCGGCAGGCTTGCGGCCGTTAAGGAAGGGACGGCTTCAAACCAGCAGTACGGATTTTTACGAAATGTGGGATTTAAGCCGGGAATCAGCGGAAATGTCGAAATGGAAATATACACTCAAAACGGCGTGTTTGAGATTTTTCCGCTGTGTGACAGAGTAAGCTATGACGGAAAAACGGTTTCTGATGATGCTCTTGCGTCAAACGGCGTTTTTTCTACAGCTGATAACGGTAAAATCACTTCTGTTATTCCACAGCTTATATCCTATTCTACAGACGCAGACGGAAAAATAAGGGAGATAAAAGCGGCAAAAACAGGTTTGAACGAAAATCTTTCGCCGGGAAGCTTTATTAAAAGCTATGACGGCAGCGGCACCTTCTTTTGGAATAACAAATCCTTTAACTCCAAGTATTTTATCGAGAATACACCTGTTTTTGTTATACCCGTTTCTCAGTATGAGTCTGATGATTTATACAGGATTGTTAATTATAATTATTTTATAAACATGTCGGCGTATGATATAACATGCTATAATGTGCGTGACGGTGTGCCCGATATAATGGCAGTTAACAGCACCGGTACATATAACGAACAGCCAAACGAAACAAACAGCGTCATGCTTATTGATAAGGTAACCGCGGTTTTCGGCGCTGACGGAGATGAACGCGCAGCTTTTTGCGGTATGTACCGCGGTGAATATACTGCCGTGACTGCGCGCTCCGGTTTGAATCTGACGGCATACAAGCCGGGAGACGCAGTGCAGCTTTTGTGCGGCTCGAACGGTAATATATTAAGCGTAAGCAAAGCGCTTTCCAATGCAGACAGCCAGGGGTTTTACCAGTCGTGCGAGCCTGGAAATACCGCACGTTTCGTTTTCGGCAGAATTGTAAAATATGATACTTCGCACAAGAAGCTTGTTTTAAATATTTCACAAAGTGAAACCGTTGACGATACTTCGCTGTATGTTGACGTTTCGCCTTCGGACATTATATATTATAAGTATTACAGCGGTAAAAAGCTTGCAGAGTCTGCGGCGGAAGCGGATTTGCTTACCGGCGAATGCGCTTTCGTCCGTTTAAATCAGGAGCGTTGCTATGAAATTATCATTTACAAATAATAAGCCTTCGCAGTTTATGGAAGCGGTGCCGGTGTGGGCTGAAGGTATGAGCGATGTAATGAATCTGACAGTGGAATTTCGTGCGGTTATAGAAAAGAAATCAGAAGTCAAATTGACATGTGCCGCCGCTTCGGTGTATAATGTATATATAAACGGTGAATTTGCGGCAGCAGGACCTGCAAGGGCGGCGCATGGGTTTTACCGTGTTGACAGCATAAACATAGGAGATTTTTTGAAAAACGGAGAAAATTGTGTTTCCGTAAGGGTTGCCGGATATAATGTCAACAGCTTTTATACCCTGGATCAAAAGCCGTTTTTATGTGCCGAGATTATTGCCGGCGGCGATGTCGCTGCCGCGACCGGGGTTTTCGGGTTTGATGCTTTTTTGTTTAACCAAAGACTCAGGAAAACACAGCGGTATTCGTATCAGCGTGCATTTGCGGAGGTTTACGATTTCGGAAAGAAAAATACGCCGTGTAAAACCGTAAATGCCGGAGAACGCCGTTTCATGCCGCGTAATGTTTTTTACCCGGGATATGAAAGGGAAAAGGCGAAAAAAGCCGTTGTGCACGGCAGCGTTTGTGTGACCAAACGTCAGGGACGCTTTAGGGACAGGTGCCTCGAAAACATTGGCGGCGGTTACAAGGGCTTCAGGAAGGACGAACTTGAAATTATATCCACGGATTTCGCGGATAAGCTTGATTTTATACCGTGCGATTATGAGCCTTCGGAAAATGGCTTTGCCCTTTATGAATTTGAAAAGGACTTAAGCGGACTTATACAGTTTAATGTCAAATGTGAGGGTGATGTCACGCTTACTGCGGTTTTTGATGAGGTTTTAACGGACGGAGCCGTTGAATTTGAGCGTATGGAGGCGGCAAATGTCATTATTTGGAAACTCAAAAAAGGAGAGTATACCTTATCGTCATTCGAGCCTTATACAATGAAGTATTTAAATATTTCCCATCTCGGCGCACCGTGTGCTGTATCAGATGTGAAAATTATACGCTTTGGCTATCCTGAGGTGATATCACAGCCGAAAACGGGAAACAAACGGCTTTTATCCGTATACCGTGCGGCTGTCGAAACCTTCAGGCAAAACACCTTTGATATTTTTACCGACTGCCCTTCGCGCGAACGCGCCGGCTGGCTGTGCGACAGTTATTTTACGGCGGAAGCGGAGTCCTTTTTTACCGGCAAAAACGAGGTGGAACGGAATTTTCTTGAGAATTTTATTATTGCACAGCGTTTTCCGGGAATGCCGGAGGGAGTTATACCTATGTGTTATCCGGCGGATTTTGTCAATGCAGATTTCATTCCGGCATGGACATTCTGGTTTATTCTTGAACTCAAACGCTATTATGAACGTACCGGCGATGTATCTCTTGTTGCGGACGCAAAGGGTAAAGTATACGCGCTGTTTTCATATTTTGAAAAGTATGAGAATGAATACGGCTTGCTTGAAAATCTTGAAGGCTGGCTTTTTATAGAGTGGTCAAGGTCAACGGAATACATGAATGATGTTAACTTCCCGACAAATATGCTCTATGCCTATGCAAAGAAAATTGCAGGGAAAATATACGGCGATAAAAAGCTTTATGAAAGCGGAAACAAGCTTTGCGAAACTGTAAAAAGGCTATCGTATAAGAATGGCTTTTTCTGCGATAATGCCGTGCGCAAAAACGGTGTTTTAAATGTTGAAAGCAATTATTCGGAGTGTTGTCAGTACTATGCATTTTTTACGGAAACAGCGGACTTTAAAAGCTTTGACACGTTGTGGCAAATATTGGTTAACGATTTTGGACCGCAGCGCAGACAAACAAAAAAATATAAAAATGTGTGTTTTGCCAATGCTTTTGTCGGTAATTTGCTGCGGCTTGAGCTGCTTTCAAGGAATGGCTTATACGAGCGCTGTCTTAATGAGATAGAAGGATACTATTATTACATGGCTGAAAAAACGGGAACCCTGTGGGAGCATGACAAAGCAACGGCCAGCTGCTGCCACGGCTTTGCATCGTATATTGCATGCATTATTGACAGGTGTCTTAATTAAATCGGAGGAGTATATGTTTTTACAAAAAATAAAATCCAAGGTATACAGAAGGTTTGTAGTCTCGTACGTTGTAATATTACTTATTCCTGTTATAATACTGGGTTTTGTTATGAAAAACAGAATATCTGCCGCTTTGTACAAGAGCAATATTATCACAGCGGAAACGACAAGCGAAAGTATTGCCGCCATGTATGAAAAAATGCTCAATTCAATGGTAAGAACAGCGTCCGGACTTTCGGGAAACAACAGCTTTCTGCCTTACAATATTAAGGCGGGATATGACAGTGTTAAAATCATTAACAGTCAGTTAAATCAGCTTGTTTTACTTAATCCGGAATTTTACGATATAATTTATTACGTAAGGGGAAGCGACAGGATTATTACTAAAAATCAGGCGATTTCACTTGAGCTTTTCCCTAACGGTGTTGTAAAATATCCCGATGCGGTGCAGCGGCGTTTTGACGAGCTTTTAAACGGCGCCGAGATGCTTTCGATAATACCGTCATGTGAGGTTCGTGTTCCTACAAATGTGAAAAGAGAAATGCTTACGTTTATCCTGCCGCTTGGTAATATCAACTATAATTTTGCTACAATGGGATTTGTTGTCGACGCCGATGAGCTTCGCTCTAACATTAACGCAAATGTAGCTCCTATGGTTGAGAATATCTATCTTACGGACAGTGACAACAATATAATCATGTCTCTTAATAACGAAACAGAGCCGGAATCCGATGTTTTATCCTGCGGCGAGGGGGTGTATCTTTCCGGAAAGAACATAATTGTTTCCGAAAAGATTGAAGCGTACAACCTTAAGCTTGTGTCGGTATTTTCAAAGAGTGAAATAAGCAATGAGGCAGCCAGGGCAAATATTATCATATTTGTTTCAATTTTTCTTACCTGTTTTTTCGGTGCGGCTGTCCTTATATTTTTTGCGGACAAGAATTACTCGCCTTTTCTTATGCTTAAAAGCAAATTCGGGCTTGAAGAGGAAAATGCGGATGAGTGGCAGAATATTAACAACAGTATTGACTGCTTAAACAACGATAATCTGATTTTACAGGAGGAAATGAACAAGTTTAAACCGTACATCAAGAAAAAAATCCTTTCGGATTTGATTTCGCCCGGTAAAAGTCTTTCGGCTGATTTTATAGATGACGATATGTTTGAACGTGAAATGTATGCTGTTGCAGTTGTGGTAATAAGGCGCGGCGATAAGGCGGGTATTGTGAAGTATATCGAGGAACGATACCTGAATTTCGGAGCCGATGTGTTTTTTGTCGAAACCACCGGTGAACATCTAACATTTATTATAGCTGCCGATATTTCTTCTGAAATTGAGGCGCGCGATGAAAAAATAAGCGAACGCTCGTCCGGAGTTGAATTTGACATGTACAGCGGCTCTTTTTTCAGAAATATATCCGATATTTCAAAATCCTATTGTATGGCGGTTAACAAAATACCTTCACAAAAGGGCGCTGCGGTGGAATATCCCTATGAAAACATATTAAAACTGAGAAAACATTTAAAGGCCAACAATGTTGAAATGGCGGAAAAGCTGTCAATGGATATAATAGACATGCTGTCGGACAGTGTGCCTGTTATATTTGTACGTTGTATTTCCCTTGATATACTGAGCGTTTTTATTGAGTACTATATTAACTCGGGCGTTAATATTTCAAAGATAAAGGACGCATATGCAAAAATGATAGAACAGTTCAGAAGCATTGACGATGTTACGGAAATTAAGCTTGAAATGAAAAACGCTCTGCACATGACATGCAATATAGTTTCGGATAAAATTGAGGAGCGTAACGCCGCGGCGGACAGCATGATAAGCTATTTAAAGGAAAACTGCTGCTCCGAAAATTTTTCCGTCAACAAAATGGCAGCGGATTTCGGCATACTGCCGTCAAGACTGAGCGAAATATTTAAACATTCCCGCGGCAGAACCCTTACGGAATATATTTGGGAATTAAGGCTTGAAAAGGCAAAAATATTGTTGAAAACAACAGATATGCCGATAAGCGAGATTGCAAACAGCGTCGGATATACCATTCTAAACAGCTTTACCCGAAAATTCAAGGAAAGCACGGGGGTTTCTCCTAAAGAGTGGAGAAGCATGTTCGGGCAGATGTAACATATTAATTATTAATTTGTTATATAATACAGAAATTTGTCTAAAAAGCATATTGACTTTTTTTTAACAAAGTAGTATAATCAAAACGCATGAATGTGGAATATGTCAATTTCGCCCGAACAGCATATTTGCACATGTGTGAAAAATTAATATCATTAAATTTCAGATGTCGGGCCTTTATCGGGTTCGGCATTTTTTGATGATAATAATTTGAAAATGATAGGCTGACATGAAAAGTGTTTTCATGTCGGTCTCCGGCGGAATTAATGCGCCGCCGAATAATCTCTTATCGTTTTTTGCCCTGCGGATAAGAGAACATTAACACTATTTGTGCCGGTGCAGGGCGGCGGAACGGAGATTAATATGAACAAAATTTCTATTATCGGTACGGGAAGCGTAGGCTCCACGATTGCATACACGCTCACCGTAATGGGCATTGCGTCCGAAATCGTAATGATTGACATTAACAACGAAAAAGCTCTCGGTGAGGCTTTGGACATAAGACAGGGAACACCTTTTTGCGGTGCCTGTTCGATATATGCCGGAGACTACCGCGATGCTGCCGGTTCAGACATCGTTGTACTGACCTCCGGTATTGCAAGAAAGCCCGGTCAGACAAGACTTGAGCTTGCACAGACAAATGTTGATATTACAAAATCAATCATTCCGGAGATTACAAAGTATGCCCCCGGTGCGGTATACATAATTGTAAGTAATCCGGTTGATATTTTAACATACACTTTTATGAAGTTTTCCGATTTGCCGGAGGACCATATAATCGGTTCCGGTACTATTCTTGACACCGCACGTCTGCGTGCAAGACTTTCTGAGTACTATAACATTAACCAGGGCAATGTTCACGCTTATGTTTTCGGTGAACACGGCGATTCTTCGTTTATCCCCTGGTCGGTTGCAAATATTTCAAACGTTCCCATAAACGAATGTCACAATTTAATGAATACTCCCGGAATAAATGCGCCGGAGCTTAACTTCCAGGAAATTGAGCAGTATGTAAGGAAATCCGGCGGACGTGTTATCGCGCGCAAGGGTGCTACATTCTATGCGGTTTCCGTTTCGGTATGCCACATCTGCAAGTGCATTTTAAGCGGTATAGATACAACTATGACCGTTTCCACAATGATGCACGGCGAATACGGAATTGACGGTTTGTGCTTAAGCACTCTTAACATGATAGGCCGCGACGGAGTAAGAGGAAAGGTTAATGTTCCGCTGACTGACGAGGAGGTTATGAAACTTCGCAAAAGCGGCGAAACATTGAGAGAAGTTATTAACAATCTTGATATTTAAGAAAGGCGGAGAATACATATGGATTACCGTATTGAACATGATTCAATGGGAGAAATGAAGGTTCCTGCCGACCGTCTTTGGGCGGCGCAGACGCAGAGAAGCCATGAGAATTTTAAAATCGGCGTTGATATTGAAACAATGCCCCGTGAAATTACTCATGCTTTCGGTATACTGAAAAAAGCTGCTGCAATGGCGAATGCACAGTTGAAGCCCGAAAAGATGACGGCAAAAAAGCTTGAAGCAATTACCGCTGCATGCGACGAGGTTATCTCGGGCGAGTTAAACGGTCATTTTCCCTTGGTTGTATGGCAGACAGGCTCCGGCACTCAGTCAAATATGAATGCAAACGAAGTTATTGCAAACAGAGCAAACCAGATTGCCGGCGAAAAGCTTTGCCACCCCAATGATGATATAAATATGAGCCAGTCGTCCAATGACACATTCCCCACAGCTATGCATATTTCGGCTGTGTGTGCAATTGAGGATAAACTTTTGCCGGCGATTGAACAGCTTATAGAAACATTTAAGCGACTTGAGGCGGAAAATGAGGGTATTGTTAAGTCCGGACGTACTCACTTGCAGGACGCAACGCCTATTAAATTCAGCCAGGAGATTTCCGGCTGGCGTTCAAGCCTTGAGCGCGACTGCGAGCTTTTAAAGCTTGCTCTCAAGCCTTTGTATGAGCTTGCTCTCGGCGGAACTGCGGTAGGCACGGGTCTTAACGCACCTAAGGGATTTTCCGAGCTTGTTGCAAAATGCGCGGCAGAGCTTACGGGCAAGCCTTTTGTTACCGCACAGAATAAATTCCATGCCTTAACTTCAAAGGACGAGCTTGTTTTTGCACACGGCGCAATTAAAGCAACGGCATGCGATATGATGAAAATTGCGAACGATGTACGCTGGCTTGCTTCCGGTCCCCGTGACGGCTTGGGTGAGATTCATATTCCGGAAAATGAACCCGGTTCGTCAATTATGCCCGGTAAGGTTAACCCCACTCAGTGCGAGGCTGTTACAATGGTTGCGGTTCAGGTAATGGGTAACGATGCGGCAGTAGGTATTGCGGCTTCTCAGGGTAACTTTGAGCTTAATGTGTTTATGCCGGTTGCGGCGTACAATTTTCTTCAGTCCGCGCGCCTTTTGGCAGAGGCTATTGTTTCGTTTAACAATAACTGTGCGGCCGGAATTACTGCAAACAAGGACAAAATGTATCACAATCTGCATAACTCGCTTATGCTTGTTACTGCGCTTAATCCGTATATCGGTTATGAAAATGCGGCAAAAACCGCAAAGAAAGCGTTTAAAGATAATATTTCCCTTAAGGAGGCGTGCGTTGAACTCGGCTTCCTGACAGCGGAGAAATTTGACGAGGTGTTCCATCCGGAGCAGATGGTATAATAATGGAGGTAATAATATGAAGGTCAGTTATTTTCCCGGCTGTACCCTCCGTACAAAGGCAAAACAGCTTGATTATTACGCCCGTAAATGCGGCGAAATTTTGGGTATAGAGCTTTTAGAGCTTGAAAACTGGCAGTGCTGCGGCGGTGTGTTTGTAAGCGCAAAGGACGAAATTGCCTCAAAGCTTTCAAGCGTAAGAGCGCTGAAGGCCGCGCATGACGCCGATATGCCTTTGGTAACGGTGTGCTCAGCCTGTCATAATGTTATAAAACAGACTAACCACGCAATGCAAAACGATGCGGATTTTGCCGCGAAGGTTAATGCATATATGTCACAGGATAAAGACGCCTCCGGCACTTACGGCGGCGAAACCGAGGTATATCATTATCTTGAGCTTTTGCGTGACAAGGTAGGCTTTGATAAAATAAAGGCAGCGGTTAAAAATCCGCTGACCGGCAGAAAAATTGCCGCATACTACGGCTGCATGCTTTTGCGCCCCGGTAAGGTTATGGCGTTTGATGATGTTGAAAATCCCCGTATTATGGAGGATTTCATTGCTGCACTTGGCGCAGAGCCTGTTATATATTCACACAGAAACGAGTGCTGCGGCGGTTATGTTGCTTTAGAGGACGCCGCTCTTACAAAGAAAAAGGCAAATGCCGTAAGTGACGGCGCCAAAAAGCAGGGCGCGGAAGAAATTGTGACTGCTTGCCCTCTTTGCAAGTACAATCTCGTTAAAAACGGAAGCGAAATCCCAGTTGTTTACTTCACAGAGCTTTTGGCAGAGGCTTTGGGTGTAAAGGAGGATACTCATGCAGAATAAAAATCTTAAAGAACAGATATTGCGTATGAGCGGCGTTAATCCGAAAAAATGCATGCGCTGCGGCAAATGCACCGGAACCTGCCCCTCATATGACGAGATGGAGTATCACCCTCACCAGTTTGTTTATATGGTTGAAAACGGCGATATCGAAACTCTTATGAAGTCGGATTCCATATACAAGTGCCTGTCGTGCTTTGCATGCGTGGACAGATGCCCCAGAGGCGTTGAACCGGCAAAGCTTGTTGAGGCGCTCAGACTTTCGGTCATAAGACAAAAAGGCGCAAATCATTTAAAAGCCGACGATATTCCGGCTCTTTTAGATGACGAAATGCCCCAGCAGGCGCTTATGAGCGCTATGCGCAAATATTCCAAATAGAAAGGAGAAACATAACAATGCAAAGAATTGGAGTTTTTGTCTGTCACTGCGGTACCAACATTGCCGGAACGATAGACGTTAAAGCAGTTGCCGAAGCCTTAAAGGCAGAGCAGGGCGTTGTTTTCTCCACAGATTATCAGTACATGTGTTCTCAGGCAGGTCAGAACATGATTATAGACGCTGTTCACGAAAATAAGCTGACAGGTATCGTTGTATGCTCATGCTCGCCGCGTATGCACGAGGCTACATTCCGCAAGACGGCTGCTGCCGCCGGAATAAACCCGTACATGGTTGAGATTGCAAATATCAGAGAGCAGTGCTCATGGGTACATAAGGAAATGCCGATTGGTACGGAAAAGGCAATAATACTTGCCAAAGCGGCGGTTGCAAAGGTTAACCTTAACGCGCCCCTTACCCCCGGCGAAAGCCCTGTTACAAAGCGTGCCCTTGTTATCGGCGGAGGTATTGCCGGTATTCAGACCGCTCTTGATATTGCGGACGCAGGCTTCCCTGTTGACATTGTCGAAACAAAGCCCACAATCGGCGGAAAGATGGCACAGCTTGATAAGACTTTCCCGACTCTTGACTGCGCCGCTTGTATACTTACGCCTAAGATGGTTGACGTTGCACAAAACGATAAAATCCGCATTTTCTCTTATTCGGAGGTTACGGATGTTAAAGGCTTTGTCGGCAATTTTGACGTTACCATAAAGCGCAAGGCAAGATACGTAAAAGAGGACATCTGCACAGGCTGCGGAGCATGTACGGAAAAATGCCCTCAGAAAAAGGTTCCCAACGAGTTTAATATGGGCATGGATAACAGACGTGCCATTTACATTCCCTTTGCTCAGGCGGTTCCGAAGGTTGCCACAATTGACCCTGCTCACTGCACAATGTTAAAATCGGGCAAGTGCGGCTTGTGTTCAAAGGTATGCACCGCCGGCGCTATAGATTATAACGCAAAGGACGAATATATAGAAGAAAAGTACGGCGCAATTGTTGCCGCTACGGGATTTAACCCCATTTCAATGGATAAGTTCGATGAGTTTGCATATTCTCAGTCGAAGGACGTTATCACTTCGTTAGAGCTTGAGCGTTTAATGAACGCGGCAGGTCCTACGGGCGGAACGCTGCTTCGTCCGTCTGACGGCGAACACCCCCACACAATCGTTTTTGTTCAGTGCGTGGGTTCAAGATGTGAATCATGTGCGCAGAAGGGCAAGGAGTACTGCTCAAAAATCTGCTGTATGTACACGGCAAAGCATGCTATGCTTATTCGTGACAAATATCCCGATACCGATGTTTACGTATTCTACATCGACGTACGTACACCGGGTAAAAACTTCGATGAATTTTACCGCCGTGCTGTTGAGGAATACGGCGTTCACTACGTTAAAGGTATGGTGGGCAAGGTAACGCCGGAGGATGGGGTGCTTAAAGTTCAGGCGTCCGACCTGATTGAAGGCAGACAGCTTCATATTGACGCGGATTTGGTTGTTTTGGCTGCCGCAATCGAGCCTGATAAGTCCGCAAGACCTCTTGCAACAATGCTTACTGCAAGTATGGATACAAACGACTTTTTCACCGAGGCGCACCCCAAACTGCGGCCCGTTGAAAGCCCCACCGCCGGCGTGTACCTCTCCGGTACGTGCCAGGGACCGAAGGACATCCCCGAGACCGTGGCGCAGGCGTCCGCGGCAGCGGCAAAGGTGATCGGGCTTTTGTGCAAGGACAGCCTGACATGCAACCCGTGCGTGGCAGAGCCGAATGAACAGATGTGCAACGGCTGTTCGAACTGCGAAAAGGTCTGTCCCTACGGCGCGATTACCTACGCCGACAAGGAATTCCGCGGACCGAACCGGACAACGCTGATCCGGCGCGTGGCGCAGGTCAATCCGGCGATCTGTCAGGGCTGCGGCGCATGTACGGTCGCGTGCATGTCCG
>CAJLYO010000021.1 GCA_905210885.1 uncultured Eubacteriales bacterium
GCGGATATGAAACCTTTGTAAAAAAGGACAGCGTGTATGTGGGCGGCACTTACATGTATGCGGACAAAAGTGATATTGACAGATATTTGGGCTGCAGAGCAGAGGTGTTTGCGGTTGGTGACGGTGATGATGACTACACGGTAGGCGCATACGTTATCACGGACAATAACATAACAGAAACGGTGCGGTGCCGCGATGTGGATTATGCGCTGGGGTTTGACGCCGCCGACAGTACGGAATATAAAACCTCGCCCATGCTTTCGTATTTTAATGAAAACGGCAAGCGCGTAAGTGAGCGCCTTTCCGGCTCGGTAACTGTTTTATACAATGACAATGCGGCAAAGAGTTTAAAAAACAGCGACTTTGAAGGAGAAAACGGAACCGTAAGGCTGATTGACAGCGACAGGGACGGTATTTGTGATGTTGTATACATAAGAAAATATGTAAGCGGAATTGTTGCCGCTGCGGACAATAACGGAAAAACTCTGACCCTTGAGGGCGGAGATGCATACGATTTCGGCAGTGCGAAAAGACTCACTGTTACGGAGGGTGAGCGCGCGGCGGAATTTTCCGCAGTGGGAGCAGGCTCGGTAATAGGAATTTACGCTTCTGAGGACAAAAGCGGCAAAGCCGAAATAGAAATATTCACGAACGTTATTCACGGCAAGATTACATCAGTTGCCGCGGATAATCTTAAGGCGGAAATTGACGGCACGGAATACGACTGTATTTCCTCAATTGGAAGCCTGAAACCCGGTTTTACCTACAGCTTTGTGACGGATAATGATGGAGTGCTTATATACCGCACCGGAAGCGGTTCCGATATGTCATATGCATATTTTACCGAATTTTCAATAGACGGGAGCATTGATACTCCCGTGAAAATCCGCGTGCTTGACCTTAACAATACATACCACACCTATGCCGCCGCGAATAAGGTTAAATACACGGGTTTTGACGAAAACGGCGTATGGCTTGAGGACAAAACCGTAACAAAATCGCGGTTTGCGGATATACTTACCGCAAATTTCACGGCGCATACTCTTGTTAAAATCGCTTATGACGGAGATGTGTTGAAAAAGCTTTCATGCGCAAAAGACACTTCGGGCAACGAGGATTATAAGGGATACGACGAAGACAGCTTTACCATGGAGCGGCACATAGAAGGCAAGGATTCGCGTCTGGTGCGCACCGGCAGAAGCTTAAGTCCGACATATCGGGCGATGCCTAACGTTACCGTGTGTATTCTTGATAATTTAAACGATAAGGACGATATCGAGGTATGCACATATTCTCTCGGAAACGCCAACATACTTGTTGAAAGCAGTTACTGTATGTCGGACGGTTACGTGTATGATTCCAACAAAAAGCTTATTGCAAGCGTTTTCGTTTTGCAGTACGACCCTGTTGTAAACAATAATATGGTTCAAAACTGCAATACTTTAACGGGCGCATCGCGAATGCTTGTGGATAAAGTGACAAGGGCAATTAATTCTGAGGGCGAGGAAACTTTTACGGTCAGCGGTTATATGATGGACGGCAGACTTGTAAGGTACACCGCGCGCAATGAAAACGTAACGCAAAAATTCAATTCCGCATGGTGCGCAAAAAATCCCTGTACCGTGGGGCAGTTAAAGCGCGGCGACTTTATTATACCGGTTGTGGGCAGAACCGGCGATATGGTGAATTTTTATCTTCTTTTAAAGTTCGATGAAAACAACAGGGCACCGGAACATTACAAAGCGTATAACGGCGCAACGTCCGACCAGCACGACAACGGTATTAATACGGTTTTTGGAGAAATAAAGAAAAATTTCGATAACAACACCGTTACATTTCAGCATGTGCCGGACACACAGTTTTTGATAAACGGCACAATATATGTGTGTGATTTTGAAAGCGGCAGAATTTTTCAGACAGACTCTGGCGAGTACATACGGGACGCGTCCACAGAGTCCGCCGACACGGTTTTAATGATAAGAAACCATCACCTTGCCGAGCTTACGGTTATTTACAGATATTGATACGGCGGTGAAATACATGAATAAACCAAAATTTGCGGCAGCGTGCATTGTGTTTTTGCTTGTCACGGCGTATCTGCCCGCATTTGCGGCAACCGGCGGTGCAATTGTGCAAAACAGTTCGTTTACCGTTTATGAGCGCAGCGGACAAAATATAGAAAACTATCTTGTGCAAAGGGGAATACCTCTTGATAAAGGCGCGCTTTTTGATACCGATAGAGTTTTTGTTACGGACGGCAGTACTGTATATCCGTGTTATGCAAGAGCTATGCAAAAGTATGATGACGGCAGTATAAAATGGCTGTCGGCTGCCTTCGAGGTAAGTCTTGAGGCGAACGGGCGAAAGACCTTCAGCCTTTATAAATCAAATACCGCTTCCGAACAAAATATTTCCGCGGAGGAGCAAAACGGCACCGTTACGCTGCGGAACAAGGTTATGACCGTAACGTTTTCAAAAAGCGGAATGGAACAGATAACTTACAAAAATACAGATATATTAAAACGGGGCGAAAAGTCGGTATGCATACAGGAAAACAAGGCGCATATCGCCTCAGGCGGCAGTGTGCGGATTGCGGAAAACAACGGCGTTTATGTGACGGTTGAGGTTAAAATGCCATACGGCGAAAGCTTTTTAAGCTGTATCAAAACATACACCGTGTCCGCAAATTCAAACAGAATTATATGCCGCACAACGTATGTTTCGGACAGAGGAAAATATACGGCGTCAAATTCAAGATTTACAAAAATCAATGCGCTGTATGAGTCGTATGTGTTTTCGGACGGATTTTCCGCACCGAAGTACAATAAAGACGGTGACGCGGCGTGGGTTACCGGAAACGGGATAACGGCGGCGCTTGCATCGTCGGACGTATTAAAGCTTCGCGGAGGCTTTGGCGAAAACGGATTTTTCGGTCAGGAAGGCGGTATTGCCGCGGCGTCTTTAATAAAAAGCGGTGATTATACATGGGCAGACGGCAGAAGCCGTACGGTTACCCATGAAATTGCTTTGGGAAACGAAAATGCAGAAAAGCTTTTGAACGTTATGAAAAATCCGCCGTATGTGGGAATAGAGCCGTCAAGATATGTTGCCGCAGGTTTGTTAAAGTGCGATAAAATATCCGCCTCGGCTCAGGCCCAGGCAGATGAAATTAAGTGGGGATACAAGAAAAATTTCGGAAAGCAGGAGTCCGGCGCCATACCGTTTTTTGTAAGTTCTCAGGAAAATTTCGCTTATAACGCCCACGTAATGCTTGGTGAAATCGATTATAACACGTGGTTTGCGCAAATGGCGCTAAACGATGCGGAGCTTTACTTTGTATTGTGTGACAGCACGCGCACGTTTATGGATTTGTCGGTATATGAGGGCGCAGATGCGGCGGCGCACGGAATACCGCGGTACCGCATTTTAAATAACGGCGGCGACAGCCTTACCGGGCATTTGTACTACGGCGAATTTTCAAACCTTTGTCTTTCGTATCTTATGACGGGGGACGCCGCGTACGGCGATAAGGCGTATGAGATGGCAGACACTATGTATAGACGCACAATGAACGTAAAGGCAAACACCTTCGGCGGATATCATCTTGCAAGAGCCGGCAGCTTAAACGGGAATATGCGCTATGAGCGGGAAAGCTACGAAATACGAAACGCTTTTGTAATACGTGCGCTGCAATTCAGCAGCGAGATTTTTTCTGACAGCAGATTTTCTTATCTTGCAGACCAGCTTTGCGGATATCTTGCGCAGGTTCAGACTGCCGACGGCGACTGGGCGCAGGTGGTGGACGAAAACGGAAACGGCGTTGCAAACGTTAACGGAAACACCGGCGTTACGTCATGGGTAATGTATAAAAATTACATTAATCTGTATCATATACGTGGGCTGTGCGGTTATTACGAAATGACAAAAAACGGAACGGCGCTTAATACGATACAAAAATTTGCTGACTATATGATAAGGGAAACGGAAGGGCGCGGCTGGTCGTGGGATCCGTGCCTTGATAAAGAGAAATGCGAAACAGGCGAGGACTATTCCCGGGGAAAATCTCCCATTCAGTCGTGTATGTCGGCGCAGGTGTTTGCTCTTATGTATGAAGAAACAGGCGATGAAAAGTATTTTAAGGCAATGTGCGAGGCACTTCTTGATTACACGGCGGTTTCAAGAACAAGCGGTTTTGCTTCGGCAAGGTTTAACGATAAAGATTACTTAGACGGGGCGATAAACACAGTGGTGTCCGGACAGAACACAACAATGCTGCATATGGATTCAACCTACATAAAGCTGTTTTCGGATAATGCAGGTCTTGTAAAAAAGCTGGGGTTTGAAAAGCTTGCGGCGGTGTTTGGCGGTGCACGCGCCGTTTCGGAGAAAATTCAAAACAATTACTGCTATGATGAGGTTACGGCAAATTTATTTGAAACCGACGAGGGCAGGATTTTGATTTTCGCAAACAACTCCGGCAGAGTATCCGGCATATGGGATAAAAACGTAAGCCTTTTGCTTGATACCGGCAACAGCTTGTGGTACGGCGCACAGTGCCGCATGTACGGCGGTAAAACCGCGGTGTCAAAGAATATGGCATATTTTGAAACGGCCATGTGTTATGAGCTTCCGATAAAGGTTTCGGATAACGGCAGAATGAAATATACCGTTTTGCAGTATGACAGCGAGGCGATAAAAATTTTTGTGCGGGGCACCGGAGAGGCTGAACTTTCTGTTTCAAACGGTGAATTTGAAATAAAAGACGGCGGTAACTACAGCGTTCTTTCGGAAAACGGACGCGGAGGAAAATATGTTACGGTAACAAAAGGCGGCAGCACTGCCGCAGCCGGAGGAGTACTCAAAATAAACATTTCCGCCGATAATGACGATTACTTTAATCAGATTAATAATACAAAGGGGGTGTCCTGATGAAAAGCAAAAGCATTTTGTGTCTTGTGCTTGCCGTTATGCTTGCGGCGGTGTGGTATGCGCCGTGCCTTGCCGCAGAAAATGACGAGGTTCTTACGGTGTTTACGGTTTCCGAACGTGTGGGAATGAATACCGAAAAATTTCTCGCAAAAAGGGGAATCCCTTTTGCCGACGGCGTGCTTTCCGAAAACGACAGCGTGTATGTGCGGTGCGTTGAAACGGGAGAGGCGATTGCTCCGCAGACAAGGGTCCTGCAAAAATACGAGGACGGGTATGTAAATTGGCTGCTTGTCGCAATTGCCGTGGATTTAAAGGCAAACGAAAGCAAAACCTTTGAATTAAGAAGGGGAAAACGCCGGGACGATGCAATAAATGTTGTACAAAAGGACGGAACAATAACCGTAGATACAGGCGCGGTAACGGCAGAATTTGATTCAAACGGTATTGTATCTTTAATATACGGCGGTAAAAATGTGTTAAACCAAAAGGGCGAGATTTCGTCCTGCGTTCAGTACGGCACACTGTATAACACAACCGCCGGCAAGGCAGAGGTTATCGATAAGGGCAATACATTCGTCCGCGTAAAGGTAAGTGCGCCCTACGGACAAAGCGTTATGCGCACGGAAAAAACATACACCCTTGTAAAGGGCAGCAGCCGTATATCGGTTGATAACGCATGTGTGTCATACAACAGTCTCGGATTGTATACAGACAGTATACGGCGGTATGACTATATAGACTCGCTGTATGAGTCGTATTATCTTGCGGACGGTTTTTCGGCAAAAACAGGCAGCGGAAGCCGTTCCGAAACAAGCAAAATTGTATGCACGGGATATGCATCGGCGTATAATGACGCGGAAGACATAAGCTTTTCCATGGTTTCAAGGGATATTGAAAAATTCAAGGGAGCTGTTTCTCCCGGTGTGGTAAACGGATTTGCGGTAAAAGACGGAGCTATCATATATGCGCCGATACTGTACGGCACGCGCTACACCTGGCAGGACGGCTTGTCGCGGACAACTCACAGCGAAATTATTTTAAAGCACGGCGAAAATAACGATTTGGAAACAGCGCTTAAGGCTCACAATTCGCCGCCGTCCGTTACCGTGGACGTGTCGGCATATGTAAATGCCGGTGTTCTTGCCGGCGATAAGGTGTCGGCGCTTGCAAAGGCGCAAATCGGTGAGATTGTATGGACAAAAAACAAGCGCGGCGGAAGAATTGACGCAGGCACAATCCCGTTTGCTCTCGATTCCGAAGCGGATTTTACCGGTATGAATGAAATCCACCTTGCCGAAATTGATTATAACGTCTGGCATGCGGTTATGGCTACGGGAAATGCCGACCTTTACGATGTTGTGCGCGAAAGCACAGAGGCGTATGCGGACGTTATGCAGTACAAGGGTTCCGTTGAACAGGCGCGGGGACTTGGCAGATACCGTTTCGGAATAGGTACTCCGAACAGCGAAGGCTCTCACCCGTATTACAGTGAGTTTTCAAACCTTTGTATGGCATATCTTATGACCGGGGACGAGTATTTTTATAATCAGTGCTATGAAATTGCCGATGTTATGTGTTCTCTTGCCCGGGCGGCGGTAAAAATGAGCGGTCATACCATGACAAGCACAACCGGCTGGGGCAACGGGCAGATTTCCATTAACAAAGCCCACAGAACAGAGGAAATAAGAGCGGCGTTTCAGATTCGCTCAATGTATAATGCCTACAGGCTGTTCGGCGAGGAGAGATTTAAAGATCTTGCCAAGGAAATAGGATTATGGAGCGCGGCTGTGCAAGAAGAGGACGGCTCGTGGCCGCAGGTTATAAATCAGTCTGGCGAGCCGATTGCAAACACTCACGGTCTTACCGGTATAACAAGCTGGGTTATGTATAAAAACTATATCATGCTGTATACTCAGCGCGGTCACTGCGAATATTTCAGGCAGACGCACGATATGGACATATTTCCGCAAATACAAAAGTTTGCGAATTGGCTGATAGGACAGATGGGAGATAACGACTGGATGTGGGACCCGTGCTCCGATATTGAAAAGTGCGAAACAGGCGAGGACTATTCCAGGGGAAAAAGCCCGTTTCAGGAAATGATGTCGGCGGAAATTTTTGCCACGGTGTTTAACGAAACCCATGATGACAGGTATTTAAACGCACTTGCAAGAGTGCTGTCAAACTATATTGCCAGCGCGCGGAAAAGCGGATTTGTGTCGCAAAGATATAACGCCGAGGGGTATATCCAGGGTCAGATAAGCCCGATATTCAGCGGTCAGAACACAACGCTTCTTCATATAGACACAATGCTGGGTAAAATATTCACGGAAAACCGTGAAAAAATCGTTAAAATGGGATACGAGGGCGTTGCGGCGGTGTTTGCCGACGGTGCGGAGTATATACCGGAGCAGGTTACAAGCACGTATAACACCAAAGAAGTGGGCGCAAACCTTTACCGCAGAGGCGATAAGCGGTATCTGTTTGTAAGCAATAATTCCGGTTATTTAAGCGGCGAATGGGAAAAGGATATATCTCTTAAAGTTTCCGGAAACAGCAGCTTATGGACAGAGATGGAATGTGAAACGGATAATCTGTATGAGGTTAATCTGAAAAAACATCTGGACATGTACGGCTATGTATATTCACGTGAACTTCCCGTAAAGCTTTCGGCGTTTTCGGGAAAGATAAACGCTTATGTTACAAAATATGACAGCGATGCAATCGAGTTTGATATAAGCGGAACGGGCAGCGCGAAAATAACGGTAACAAACGGCGATTTTGCCGTAACTCCGGGAGAAAGCTACAGCATTACGGTGGCGGACGGCGATAAAAAACATGTGACGGTAAAGCGCGGAAACGGAGCTTTTGCAACGGAAAACGGATTGGAATTTAATATAGATTTATCGGGCAATATACCGCCGTTTTGGGACGTGCTTGACCATTGGTGCAAAAACGATGCGGCAAGGCTTTACGATTTGGGGATAATAAAAGGCACCGGAGAGGGTATGTTTTCACCCGAAAAAACGGTTACGCGCCGTGAGGTGATAATGTTTATAATGCGTTCTATGGGCGTTTCGGACGATGACGCGCTTTACAATGCTCAAGAAAGCGGCATAATCGGCAGCGAAAACCCCGATGAACCGGCAACGCGTGCGGATATAATAAAATATTGCATGAACGCGCTTTACAATGCAAAGCCCGACGGTATAGGCGGCGACACGGTAAAAGCGTATGAATACTTCCTTCCGCGCAGTTATGAAAGCGACCGGGAGGCTGTGAAAGCCGATATGGAAAAAATCGTGTTCGATAACATGTCGCTTGAGAATAACATAATCTTGCCGGGTGAAGGTATGTACGGTTCGGAAATAACATGGACCGGCGGAAACGAGTATTTGTCACCGTCAGGCAGGGTTAACCGTCCCGACGGCGGAAGCGAGGATAAAAAAGCAGTGCTGACTGCAATGGTTCGGCGCGGAAATGCCGTATTAACCAAGGATTTTGAGTTTACGGTATTAAGCAATTTGCATACAAAATACCGTTCCGGAAGCTTTGCCGACGGAAACATAGCAATAAAACGGCTGAAGGGTGATTTCCATTTTAAATACAGTGCGACGCCGGCTTCAAAGTGCGACCTTGTTATGGGCTTTCATGATGATTCGGCAACCCCCGGCGCATATACGCAGATACCGATGATACTGCGCTTTTCGCCTTCGGGAAAAATTGACGCGTATTCCGGAAACGGCTACCGTGCCGAGTCCGATATAGATTATGAGCCGGGTGTTACATACACCTTTGAGGTGTCGGGCAGTACGGCGTCAAAAAAATACAGCGCCGTTGTTACCGATTCAAAGGGCGGAAAATGGACTTTGGCTGATAATTATTCTTTCCGAACGACCGCAATCACCGCAAGCGACACATTGGACGGTATATCCTTTGTCGCGGCGCTGGGTGAAGGCTTTATAACCGGGCTTGAAATTGCCCCTGCTTCGGGCGGCGACGGCGAGTCGGGTATTAAATCCGCCGCTGAATACTTCGGCGCGGTAAGAGGTGATGTGAAAGTTGAAAAGGTTAGCGGCGCAAGGTATATGTCTACCGAACCCGGACTTCTTTCGGATAACGGAAAATATATCGCTTCACCAAGCGAGGACAAAACGGTGTATATTCTGCAAATTTCAGACGGCGTGCCGATATTTAACGACATTTCGTCTGTCAGCGGAACACTTTTAAAGGACGCGGTCACCGCCGCGGCTATAGGACTTATAAGGGGTGACGGAAATAACATGCTCTGCCCCGGCGGACTTTGCACAAGAGCGCAGGCGGCAAGCATAATAAGACGCTTTTGCGATTTGAAAAATAACTAAACCTTCTGCCGATAGGAATATCGGAAAAAATATTAATAAAGGATGGTAAGCTATGAAATTAATTAAAAAAATGTTCGGACTTTTGCTGGCGCTGACATTGGTTTTTCAGGCTGTTTATGCTAAGGATCTTTCTGTAAGCGACAGTGTATTGATTAATGATGATTTTTCCTCCGATACTCTGGGTGATTATATAAACTCAGGTGTTATATATAATTCGGGTGCACTGACAGTCAGCGGCGGAGCAAATTCCGGACGTCTTATTAAGCAAACCGGAACTGCGCTTTCCTCCGGTGCATACAGTATATCTGCAACATTTAATTTCAATACTGTGGCTAATGTAAAGGTTTTGCTGAGTACGTCAAATACTGTGCCGGATTATTTGTACAGACTTTCCGTTTCAAACGAAAAAATGCAAATAGCAGATTTGGATATTTGTGAAATTTCCGCAAACAAGGACTATAATGTAGAGGTGCGGTTCTCTCTTGATACAAATGAAATGACCGTATACGTAAACGGAATAAGATATCTTGAGGATAAGGCACTTACGATTAATCCCTTAACAGATGCTAATCGACTCTTTGAGATTGACGCAAGAAACAGCAGCGCTGTTTTTAACGTAGACAATATCAAATTTTAAAAAATCATTTGGGACAGCCGCGAAAATGCAACGGTTGTTTGGAAGGACGATTTTGAAACATCTAAATCAGGGTATCTTGCGAACACCGGAGAAATTGCAGAGTTAAACGGCAGCAAGGTATATAAAATAGTTAAAGGACAGCGTTTGCTTGCCGGTGCAACAACAATTACAAGCGGTGCTGTTGATATTTCCTGTGATGTGACTATTCCGGAGAGCGGTAATGCCGGAGGAATAATGTTTGGAATGACAGACAATAATTCGTCCAAGTATGCGTTTCATACACAGCTTTACGGTAAGGACACTTATATGACCGGTGTTAAAAGCAACGGAGAACAGCAAGACTTTTTAATCTGCAAGGGCGTAACTCCGGGCAAATTTGTGAATTTAAGATTTGTTGTAAATATTGACAGGAAAACCGTTGATGCATATGTAGACGGCAAATTGTTTAAAAACAGTGACGGAGCGCAGATGTACATACAAACCTTAAGTAACTATAACAGATATTTTGACGCAAGGTCAAGCGTTGATTTCTACCTTGACAATCTTAAGGTAACAAAATATTCCGGAAACAAATTTAACTACGGTGCATACTATGATTATTTTGACGGTGAAACCAGCGCTGTATTCGATTCGGCATGCACAGACGGAGTTATGACGGTTGCGCCCGGTGACAGAAAGCTTCATGCACTGTACGGCACAGATGTTCCGACAAGCGGAATATATTCCGCAAGCTTTGATATTAAATTTTTAAGCCTTGCGTCAAACGGAGCATTTGACGATATCATGTCGGCACAGTCTGTTACAGGCACTGTTAATACTTATATTTTTGACTTGTATGAGAAAAACGGCGACATATATCTGCGTTCTTACCTTGACGGCGGTAAGACACCCGTTCGTTTCAGAATACTTGCGGACGCGGACACAAAGGAATCCTTCAATTTTAAATATACCGTTAACCTTGACACAAAGCGTATTTACTTCTTTGCAAACGGGGAACAGGTATTGCCGGAATATAAGCTTTATATGAATAAGGACGCACGGGATAATCTTGCACGTCCGGCAGATTTTAATATGAAGCTTAATAACAGCAAGAACACCTTTACCGTAGATAATTACAAATTTTACAGAGATGAGCTGGGCGCACTTTTAGAATACGGCGGAATACACAGTACAAATATAGAACTTCCTTCGACCGTTGACGGCAGTGATGTTACATATACCTCGGACGACTCTGCGGCGGTAAGCGAAAGTGGTACGGTAAACATGCCGGAGGCTGAAAAAACAGTTCCCCTTACCGCGGCTGCCGGCGGACATAAGCTTCCGATTAAAATAACCGTCCCCGGAACAAGCTCAAACGTAAGCTTAAGCAGCGGAAACGGCGTATCGAGAGCGTACGCCCGGGACCTTAAGGACGGAATAATTATTCTCTGCACTTATAACAGCGACGGAGAGCTGATAGATATTACAAGCTCCGATGCGGCATCGTTTATAACCGCGGAACACATTAATTCAGCAAACGGCGATTACACTGTAAAGGCTATGCTTTGGGACGGTTTTACAGAGATTAAACCTTTTGAAAAATCGGTAAGCAATGCCCTTAATATAGCTGACGGAGAAATAACGGTCAGATAATGTGATATGAAAAAAATATTTTTATCGGCACTTATAATTTTAAGCCTGTCGGCGCAGATTGTCTGCGCCGGCGGGGTAATCGAAGTGTATAAAAAGGATACCTTCGATACTGTTAAGGAATACGCTTTTGACGGCTCAAACGAGTATTTTACGGTAACTGTGGACAATGATTTCGGAAACACTGCGCCGTCAAGAAAAATTCCGTCCGGCAAAAGAATGATATGTAATATCTCCGAAATAAGAAACGAAAAAAGCGGTATTATTGCCGCGGAGGCGGATATCTGCCTTGAAAAAATTTTTGACAGCCGCAGATATGTCTTAAGCATATTTGACGGTGACGGGAACGTTCAGGCAGCCGGTCTTTGCAGCGAGAGAAATTTTCTCTATATTGACTGCTTTGACGAAAACGGCAGCCGGCAAATTTTGCCCATAGGCACATATTTTCCGGGAGAGTGGTTTAATTTTGCGTACAGTGTAAACCTTGCCGACCGCGAAATAAAGCTTTATCTTGACGGCGACAGAATAATGTTTGACAATAAAATATACGCAAGCACTTCCGCCGCAAATCTATGCAGATTTTTAAGTATAGACCGCCGCGGTGCATCGGGGGATATGTGGATTGACAATATTTTTATATATCGCGATAATTTTAACATAGGTACACAGAACAGATATGAGCAGGGCGGTGTTATTGTGCCTTTGACGGATTTTGAAGGCAGCGAAATTCACTGGGACAAGGCTTGCGTGCAAAACGGTATGCTGCGTCTGAGGGCAGCGCTTTCCGAAAGCGGACAGGCGCGGACATATTTTATGCCGTGCACGGGTTTTTACGTTTTGGGAAGGAGCATTTCCGATACCGGATATTATGCGGATATTTACGGTGAGGGCGGAGAAAGCGTTACGGCGATAATTGCATCGTATTCCGCCGACGGCAGGCTGCGCTGTGTACAGCGTGTAAACACGGTTTTAACCCGCGGATTTAACGATTTAAGCGTTTTAAGCAGTGACGCGGAAGCGGATTATTACAAGGGCTTTTTATGGTCGGACGGTTCAATTATGCCGTACGGCGAGCCTGTTATTAAGATGGGAGAGAAAAAATGACAGCTATAAATTTTGACCAAGCCTCGGAGCTTACGTATGAAAAAATTTCAAATGCAATGAGCAATGTGCAGTCCATTGCGGCAGATACGGCGCGGCATTTTAACGGAGAGGTTTTTCCGTCGCACTGTACGGAAAATCAGTATTATTTCGATGATGACAACTATCACGGCGGCTGGAACACGGGCTTTTGGACGGGCATAATATGGCTTTGCTATGAGGCAAGCGGTGATGAGAAATTTAAGAAAATTGCGGAGAGCCAGCTGCCGTCCTTTATTAAACGAATTAACGAAAAAATCGGTGTAAATCACCACGATATGGGCTTTTTGTACTCGCTTTCCTGCGAGGCGGCATACATGATTACCGGCAACGAAAAGGCTCATGATGCCGCCATATCCGCCGCACGGCACCTTGCATCACGCTACCGTGACAAGGGCGAATTTATTCAGGCATGGGGAAATGTTGACGATGAAACCGACTACCGCCTTATTATCGACTGTCTTATGAATATACCGCTTTTGTACAGGGCTGCCATAGAAACGGGCGACATGCACCTTGACGATATTGCGTATAAGCACTATCTGACAACCCTTAAAAATATTTTCAGAAGCGACGGCTCAAGCTATCACACTTTTTATTTTAACAAGCAAACGGGCGAGCCTGTAAAAGGGGTTACGCACCAGGGGTATTCCGATAATTCCTGCTGGGCGCGCGGTCAGGCTTGGGGAATATACGGTATCGCTCTTACGGAAAAATATCACTATAACGAACAGGGGGTTACCGCCTTTGAAAAATGCGCGGATTATTTTTTAAATCATCTGCCGGGCGACCTTGTGCCGTATTGGGATTTGATATTTACTCCGGAGGATAATCAGCCCCGTGACAGCAGCGCGGCGGCAATCGCTGTCTGCGGTTTGCTGGAAATGTGCAGATATATTAAAGATAAAGAGAAACGGGCGCACTATAAAAAATGCGCCGATGCCATTATGAATTCCCTTATTGACAATTACGCGGTAAAGCCGGGGGATAAGTCAAACGGACTTCTGGCACATTCCACATACTATTATAAGGGCAATTTGGGAATAGATGA
>CAJLYO010000022.1 GCA_905210885.1 uncultured Eubacteriales bacterium
GGGGACCACCGTTTAGCCGTATTCTATTCTTTCCGAGTCAAGCTGTGCTTTTAATGCGTCACCGTGAAGGCGGTGGACATTATCGTCCGTTACAACGAAAACCTTTCCGCCGCCGGTTTGTTTTTTGATTAACTCACCGCTGCGGCTTAAAAGATTTTCTTCTATTATAATGTCATAATTTCCTGTGCTTGTTTTGCAATTTACAGTCATTTGAAGTCACACCCGCAATTTATTTTGAAATTTTCATTCCTTCTATATCTGCCAAAACCTTGATTTTTTTCATAAGACCGTCAAATACCTCGGGCTTAATTGATTCCTCACCGTCGCACAATGCCTTCTGCGGGTCGTTGTGAACCTCGGTCATAACTCCGTGAGCACCGCTTACAACCGCGCATTTTGCCATCGATTCAACAAGCCACCATTTGCCTGTCGCGTGACTGGGGTCAACAATAACGGGAAGGTGGGAAAGCTTTTTGATTACGGGAACGGCGCTTATATCAAGAGTATTTCTTGTTGCTGTTTCAAAGGTTCTGATTCCGCGTTCGCACAAAATTACCTGCTCGTTGCCCTCACTCATAATGTACTCTGCAGACATTAAAAGCTCGTCAACCGTTGCGGAAAGTCCTCTTTTTAACAAAATCGGCTTGTCAAGTTTGCCTACTGCCTTCAATAAATCAAAGTTCTGCATGTTGCGTGCGCCGATTTGGATAATATCCGCGTATTCGTATACCGAAGGAATCGCCTCAACAGACATAACCTCGGTAACAACGGGCATTCCCGTAACCTCTCCTGCTTTTGCAAGAAGCTTTAAGCCTTCAAGTCCCATGCCCTGGAAGGAGTAGGGGGAGGTTCTGGGCTTGTATGCGCCGCCGCGGAGAATATTTGCGCCGCTTTCTTTTACTGATTTTGCAATACCTACAATCTGCTCCTCGCTTTCGATAGAGCACGGACCTGCGAATACGCCGAAGTTGTCGCCGCCGATTTTTACGCCTTTAACTTCGATTACCGTATCCTCCGGGTGGAACATTCTGCCGGCAAGCTTGTAGGGGGTGGACACTCTTACGATATCCTCAACGCCCTCGTAACTTAAAAGCCTGTCTGCCGGAAGCCGTCTTACATCGCCCACAAGACCGAGAACAGTCATATTTTCACCAACGGATTTGTGCATGCTCAGCCCGTAGGATTTTACCAACTCCTCGATTGCGCTGAGCTGTTCTTTTGTAGCAGTATTTTTACAAACAATAACCATTTTTAACTAACCCCTTTTTAATTGAATTTTAATTGCGCGGGCCGAGTTTATATAAAAAAACAGGGCCCAAATAAATGAGCCCTGCAGGGAATACATTTTTAAAGTTATACAATGTTAAATCTCATTTATCAGCTTGCAGCTATTGAATTTTTCACATGCGAAGTAACCTGCGAAATATATATAAAATATAAATCCCAGGCTAATAAAGTAAAAATATTCAGTTGCAAAATTCAAATGGTTTATCATTGATATCTTTCCTTTTGCAAATAGTTGAGTACACTATACTCCTTTTTTCTGCATTTGTCAATACCTAATTTAAAATTTTTTCTAAAATCGCTTCTGCGGTAAAAATATCGTCCGGAGAGGTGATTTTTAAATTCGGCTTTTTTGCCTCGGTCATTATTACTTTGATTCCGTATGCCTCGGCGGCGGAACTGTCGTCCGTTACGGAGCTTTGGTCAATACTTTCGTATGCGTTTATTATTTCGGCGGTTTTAAAGCACTGCGGCGTCTGCGCCTGCCATATCGCACTTCTGTCAACGGTAGCCGTTACAACCCCGTCAGGGTCTGCACTCTTTAGTGTGTCCGCCGCCCTTTTGCCCAGAACGGACGCGCCGCAGCGCAGTGCGTTTTTGATTGTACTTTCTATATCCTCCGGCGATATGCACGGACGTGCGCCGTCATGTATCGCCGCAAATTCGCCTTTTGCGTGTCTTAAACCGTTTAACACCGATTCACTTCTTGACGCCCCTCCGGCAACGATTTCGCAGACCTTTTTAATTTCATATTCCTTTATAAGCCGTGCGGTTTCCGGGATATCCTCGCCGGCTGTGACAAGCACGGTATCGCAAACCGCGCAGCAGCTGTCGAATGCTCTTAAGGTATGTACAATAACAGGTATTCCGCAGATTGGATAAAACTGTTTTTTTATATCAAGACCGGTTCGTGTGCCCGATCCTGCCGCAACGATTACGGCTGTAACATGCGCTTTTTTCTTCAAAATAACGCCCCCTATTTACGTACTATTATACCAGCTTTGCGGCGGCTTTGCAATGCCCCTTTTCAAAAAACTCTTTACTACTCGTAAAATTTATGTTATAATACAATAGTAATATGCCGCCTTGAAGAAAGGAAATGAGTATTATGAAAAAGTTTTTGATTATTTTGACAACAGCGGCAGTGCTGTTATGTTCTGCCGGCTGCAGTGCGGTCAAACGGACAAATGCCCCTGACGCAGAGAGAAAATCGGACACCGCAACTCCTAAGGCAAATAAGGAACAGGCGCCCGTGATTGAGATGGAGGAATAAAAATATGCTTGGAATAATCGGCGCAATGGAGCTTGAAACAAAAAAGCTTTGCGCCCGGCTTGAAAACCCCGTTTTTGAAACGGTAAGCGGTATAAAAATTGCTTGCGGAAAAGTTTCCGGACGAGATGTTGTCGTAGCGCAATGCTCCGAGGGAAAAGTAAATGCGGCGGTTGCGGCACAGACTCTTATTTTGAAATACAAGGCGGACAGCATAATAAACACAGGTGTTGCCGGCGGACTTTCGGACGAAATGAGAATTGCCGATATCGCTGTGGCAACAGGCGCGGTAGAACACGATTTTGACGTAACTCCTCTGGGTTACAAAAAAGGCGAGGTGTGCAATTTGGGAACTGTTGAAATCCCGTGTGACAAAGAAATTGCACAGCTTTTGTATGAATGTGCGGCTTTATTGCCCGATACAAAGGTTTTTAAAGGTATTGCCGCCTCCGGCGACCAATTTATCAACAGCAGCGAAATGCAAAATTCGCTTAGGCGTGAATTCGGCGCAATCTGCGCGGAAATGGAGGGTGCGGCTATTGCCCACGTTTGTTTTTTGAACAAAATTCCGTGCGGTATTCTGCGCGCAATTTCCGATAAGGCGGACGATGACTCCGATATGGATTTCCCTGCTTTTGCCCAAATCGCGTCAGATAAAACCGTTGACGTTATTTTAAACTATATCAAGGAAATGAGATGAATATAAATGGCTGAATACACATACACTCCCCATGGCGTTTGTGCCTCACAGATTAAATTTGAAATCGATAACGGTATTGTTAAAAATATCAGATTCGTAAACGGATGCAGCGGAAACACACAGGGCGTTGCCGCGCTTGCAGAGGGAATGAAGGCGGAGGATGTTATAAAAAAACTTTCGGGTATAGACTGCCGCGGCAGAGGTACGTCATGTCCGGCACAGCTTGCACAGGCAATCAAAGAGGCTCTTTAAGAAACGGAGGCGTATGCTTTGAAGGTTTTAATTTTATCCATAACCGCCGGTCAGGGACATCATGCCTGCGGTGCGGCGATATCCGATTACTTAAAAAGTAAAGGCGTTCAGTGCAGAATGCTTGACTGCCTGTCATATATAAATAAGCTTTTGGGCGAGTCCGTTTCGCAGGGGTATCTGCTTTCGACACAGTATTCTCCGGCGGCGTACGGCAAGCTGTACCGTCTTGCGGAAAAGAAAGAAAAGCCCAACGGCATGCTTTCGCTGCCTAAAATGACGGTGAGCCTTCTTGCGAAAAAACTTGAAAATTACTGTCTTGCCTATGAGCCCGATTTAATTGTGTGTACCCACGTTTTTGCGGCGCAGCTTGCAACGGAATTTACCGTGTGCAAGGTTCCCACAATCGGTATTATAACGGATTTTTGCGTCCACCCGTTTTGGGAGGATACGAAAATGGATTACTACGTAACCGCAAGCGAACTGCTTGAAAATCAAGTCAGAAAAAAGGTGGGAAACGACGCTAACCTTTTGCCCTTCGGAATACCGATTAACGAAAAATTTTCGCATTCCGTTTCCAAACAGGAGGCAAGAGCGACTCTTGGTATAGAGGATAAAACAACGGTGTTTATAATAAGCGGCAGCATGGGCTACGGAAATATCGTAAAGCATATAAAACACTTAGACAGGCTTAATCTCGATTTTCAGATAGTTTCGGTGTGCGGCAGAAACGAGCACGCCAAGAAAAAGGTTGACGCACTTTCCCTCAGTAAAAAAATATACAATTACGGCTATGTCAACAATGTTGACGTGATGATGGACGCGGCTGATATTATTATAACAAAGCCCGGCGGACTTACTTCGTCCGAGGCACTGGCAAAGGGTATACCCATGATTTTAATGAATCCGATACCCGGTCAGGAGGACAGAAACGCCGAGTTTTTCTTAAATAACGGAATTGCAACTCTGATAAGCGAAACGTTTCCCGTTGATGAGTGCCTGTTCGATATGCTGAATAACGACTGGCGCCTGCCTTTAATGGAAACGGCGGTTAAAAATGTTGCCAAGCCTCATGCCGCAAAGGAATTGGGTGATTTTATAATTGAAACTGTCAATACCCGACTACGCGAAAAAAACAATTGACGAGCTTTTCAAAAACGGCTACAGAGCATATTTCGTGGGCGGCTGCGTGCGTGACGCGCTGCTTTGCAGAAAGCCGGCGGACTGGGATATTGCCACAAATGCGCGTCCCGAACAGGTGGGAAGTATTTTCCCGAAACATTTTGACACAGGGATAAAGCATGGAACCGTTACGGTTTTGCAGGACGGCGGTGCGGTTGAGATAACAACCTTCCGTATTGACCACGATTATACCGATAACAGGCACCCCGGGAGCGTTGAGTTTTCCGACTCTTTTGAAACGGACGTTAAACGGCGCGATTTTACGATTAATGCCCTGGGATATAACGAGTCCGAAGGTATTGTTGATTATGTGGGTGGTCTTGACGACTTGAAAAACGGCATAATCCGCTGTGTGGGCGAGCCTGATGTACGTTTCCGCGAGGACGCACTCAGAATTTTGCGTGCTCTGCGCTTTTCGTCCGTTCTCGGATTTAGGATCGATGACGAAACTTTTCAGTCGGTAATTAAAAATAAACAGCTTCTTTCGGAAATAAGCGCCGAACGCATACGTGCGGAAATTGAAAAAATGTTTGCCGGTGGTTCGTGCACACCGCTTATTCACGTGTGTGATGTTTTGTTTCCGGAACTTTACAAGTGCTTTTTCTGCGACCAGGATAACCCGTACCATATATATAACGTGGGCATGCATTGCTTAAAAGCCGCGGACTGTGCCGAGGGCGGCGCCTCCGTAAAATATGCGGCGCTGTTTCACGATATCGGAAAACCCTCCGTTAAAACTGTGGACGAAAACCGTGTTGCGCATTTTTATTCCCACGCTTTGTTCTCGGAGGAGCTTGCACGGGATATTTTTAACAGGTTAAAGCTTGACAATAAGACAAAAAAAGAGGCTTTAAGGCTTATTAAGTACCACGACAGGTTTTTTGAAAACACCACAAAATCCGTTAGGCGTTTTTTGTCCAAAACTGACGGCGATTTTTTCAAAAAGCTTTTGGAGCTTAAAAGAGCCGACGTAAAGGCTCAAAACCCAAAATACACAAAACAGCGCCTTGAGGACATAGACAAAACTTCAGAAATTCTTGACGAGGTTTTGTCGGCAGACGATGCCTTTTCTCTTAAGGATTTGGCTGTTAACGGAAGGGATATTGTGGAGCTTGGCGCAAAAAATGCGCAGATACGCTTTGTACTTAACAGACTTTTGACCGCAGTAATCGACAATCCTCGGCTGAATGAACGCGAAAAGCTGCTGGAATTGGCGAAAAACATAATAAACTGTCACTAATTGTCGGAATTTTTCCGTTGATTTTAATATGGAAATATTTTATAATGTTGCCAAGAGGTGATGTTATGAACGGCAATACAAAAGAAATAAATGAAAGCATATCCCGTCTTATCTCCGCCCTGGAGGATATGCATGACATGCTTTCGCAATACAGTGAGGATAAGTAAAATACAACGGGGAACGGTTTTTATGCCGTTCCCTAAAATTTTTATTAGCCGAAAATTTTATTTAAAATTACATCTTTAACATTTTCAAGTTCTGCGTAATCTATGCGTTCAAGATATTTTCTGTTAACGCGCTCGTAACACTCACGGGCGCTTTTTAAATGCCCCGTTGCGGCGGCAATATGCAATGCGTAATCCGCTTTAATTGCGTCAAGCTCTGCTTTATATTTTTCGTCCGTTCCCTCTTTTATTGCTTCTTTGCAGACATCTACGATTTCGTCACTTTCCAGACTCGGGAAATACTCGTGGGGTGCGGTGCTGTCAAAAATACATACATTTAAGTCCTTAAACACAAGCATGTCAAGGCTTTTCGGGTCAAAGGCACAATGATAAACATCGGTGTCTATCCCCATTTCGCATGCCTTTTTCAAAAGCTTTTTCATGATTGTTGACTTACCGCTGCCCGGTCTTCCCTTTATAAAATAACGTTTTTTACAGCCTTCCGTTATATTTTCAACATAGTCCTTTGAGCCGTCTGCGGTTGCCGCGCCGAAAAACCTGTCGCGCACTGACGGCGTTTTGCCAAGGAACTCAATGTCGAAAATTATGTTTTCAAGTCTTAGCTCAAGTGCGTCAAGTGCGTCAAAATTAATGTTGTCAAGATATATTTTCTCCCAGCTGTCGTGAATTTTCAGTGCCTCGGCAAATTCCCTGTATGCTTCGTTTAAATGATTTTTGCACTCCTTAAATCCCACGAGATTTTCCGGAATACCTATAAGACGGCTTTGGGTGCAGTATGCCGGAATATTTATAACAGACGCGCTTTGCCCGGGCAGAATTACGCCTTCGATTCTGTTGTCTATGCAGTTATGTATTATCTCGGCGTCCGGGGTGTTTGCAATAACGCTTTTTATTATATCCTCTGCGGCAACGGAAGGGTAGCTGCTTAAGCTGACTGCATGCTTCAGATCCGCCGTGTTGGAGTCGTAATAACTTACAAATCCGGCAGAGCTGTTTGAATTAATAAAAATATTGATGTTTGACATGTTTTTCTCTCCTTTCAACCTATAATATGCAAATTTAAAAATTTGTGTGAATTTAGTCAATACAGGTTGAATTTTAAAATAATTTATGGTAAAATAGAGCATTGGAGATGGTAGAAAAAATGAAAAAACTGCTAAATAATAAGTTTAACTGGAAACTTGCCTTGCCGGCAATTTTAATATTATCCGTATTTATGACTTTTATTCAAATTTTTGTGCAGGTGATCGACCCGTCGGTTGCCGCAGGTTACTTTAAGGTGCCGCTGCTTTTCTTTTTAAACATGTTGCCGGTACTTTTGTGCATGGCTTTTCTGTATTTTGCGACAAATAATATTTGCGTAAGCTACAGTGTTACGGCGGCGGTTTTGTTTGCGCTGCTGACCGTGAATCATTATAAAATATATTTCAGGGACGACCCCCTTAACCCCAATGACATGCTTCTTTACAAGGAAGTCGGAAATATCGTGCAGAATTATCAGCTTACGTTAAGCCGGCGCATTGTGATTGCGGCGATTATATTTATTGTTCTTGCCGTGCTTGCCGGCTTTTTCCTTCGCACGGTGAAGGAAAAATGGTATGTCCGCTGTGCGGGTTTGGTATGTGTTATTGCGCTGGGGGCTGTGTCGCTTAAATTTTTGTATCACAATAACGAACTTTACGACAGCTTTAACCTTAACGAAAACTATTACAGAGAGGTAAGCGTTAACAATTCAAGGGGTCTTATATATAATTTTCTGTATAAAACAACAGGCGTATACTACAAAAAACCTGACGGCTACACGCCTAAAAAAGCGGAAAAATACCTTGAGAGTTACGGCAAGGAGTACACCGACGACCAAAAACTTCCGAATATTATCGCCATAATGAGTGAGGCGTTCTTTGACCCGACTGTGTGCAAAAATCTGCAATACTACGACGGCATGGACCCTATGACGGAGTATAATAAGCTAAAGCCTGAGTCGCTTTACGGAACACTTATTGTCCCCGGCTTTGCCGGCGGAACATCGTCAACGGAATTTGAGTTTTTAAGCGGTGACAACCTGTCGCTTCTTGATAAGTCGCTGCCGACGGTGTATAAAACCCATATAACAAAGAAAATGTACGGCTTGCCCTATGCTTTAAACGAGCTTGGCTACCGTTCAATTGCAATCCACCCCGGCGACAAGTGGTTTTATAACAGGGAAAATGTGTACAAGCGTATGGGTTTTGAGGAGTTTACGACTAAGGAGGATTTGCCCCAGGACGTTGAAAAGGTTCACTGGTATGTGTCGGACAACGTAACAGGCGACCTTGTTATAGACAAATATAAACAGCATCTTAAGGAGCACCCCGGTCAGAACTATTTTAACTTTACCGTTACCATTCAGAACCATGGCCCCTATGAAAGCGAATTTATCGAACGTTCGCCGCGGATTAAGCCTATGGACAGCATGCCTGATGATATGTATAATTTGGTTAACAATTATTTAAACGGTGTTGCAGACACTGTTAATCTTTTAAAACGCGTTACGGATTATGCAAAAAGTCTGGACGAGCCTACGGTTGTTGTGTTTTTCGGTGACCATCTGCCGTTTTTCGATAATGATTTTGTCACCTATGAAAAGGCAGGCTACGATCTTACCGGAGATACAATTGAAGACTTGGTTAAAAAGCACAGCGTTCCGTTTATCATATGGGGCAACGACAGTGCAAAAGAGCTTGTGTCCGACAGCGGCGCAAAGGTTATGCAGGGAGATTACGGTCCTGTATCGGCAAACTTTTTGTCGGTGCTTTTAATGAAGTATATTAACATGAAAATGCCGCCGTTTTTTGACTATGTAAACAGCATATTTAACGAAGTGCATGTTGTTGCGCCGACTTATTTCTACAACGGAAAGGAATACAGCCAGTTCTGCAAAGGACGTCAGCTTGAAGCTCTGAAGGGGTATAAATACCTGCAATATTATAACATGAGAAATTATTAAGGAGATTTGCAATGAAAGAAAAAACTGTCTTTTTCTGCAGCGAATGCGGCTACGAAACGCCGAAATGGCTTGGCAAATGCCCCGGCTGCGATGCATGGGGAACCCTTGTTGAACAAAGGGTTACAAAGCCTTCAAAGTCGTCAGCGTCGTCTTTTGTGTCTGCTTCGCCGGCATCGCGTCCCAAAAAGCTTAAAGATGTTGTCGTAACTGCCGAGGAGCGTTTTACAACAGGTATAGATGAATTTGACAGGGTGCTCGGCGGAGGTATCGTAAAAGGCTCGCTGATATTAATCGGCGGTGCGCCCGGTATAGGAAAATCCACACTTTCACTGCAAATGTGCCGTACAATAGATACGGATAAAACTATTTTGTATGTGTCGGCAGAGGAATCTCAGGCGCAGATAAAGATGAGGGCGGACAGGCTGGGAATCGAAAACGAAAACATGCTTTTGTACGCGGAAACCAATTTGGATGAAATTGAGGCGACAATAAGCGAATTTAACCCCGCGGTTGTTATAATAGACTCTATTCAGACGGTGTACCGTCCGTCGCTGACCTCCGCGTCGGGAAGTGTCAGCCAGGTTCGCGACGCAACAATGTCCCTTATGAAAATCGCCAAGGAAAATAACATTTCCGTTTTTATAGTTGGTCATGTTACAAAGGAAGGTTCTCTTGCGGGTCCGCGTGTTTTGGAACATATGGTAGACTGCGTTTTGTACTTTGAGGGACAGCAGCACCAGCAGCACAGAATATTAAGAGCGGTTAAAAACCGTTTCGGTTCGACAAACGAAATAGGCGTTTTTGAAATGTGCGACAAGGGACTTGAACAGGTCGTAAACCCGTCAATGCTTATGCTTGGTGAGCGCCCCGGGGACGTTTCCGGCTCATGCGTTGTAAGCACTATGGAGGGTACGCGCCCGATTCTTGCGGAAATTCAGGCACTTGTGTCCAAAACGCCGTTTCCCGTTCCGAAAAGAATGTCTGCCGGAATCGATTATAACAGAATTTCTCTTATTATCGCCGTTTTGGAAAAACGCGTGCGACTGAATCTTTCAAACCAGGACGCATACGTTAATGTAACCGGCGGAATGAAAATAGACGAGCCGGCTGCGGATTTGGGCATCGCTCTTGCGGTCGCGTCAAGTTTTAAAGGCTTTGCAGTGCCTAAAACCGTTGCGGCAATGGGGGAAATAGGTCTTACCGGCGAAGTGCGCGCGGTAAGCTTTGCACAGCGCCGTATCAACGAGGCGGTTAAGTTGGGGTTTGACACAATATTAGTGCCGTCATGGAACAAAAAAGGCATAACTCCGCCGGAAAACGTAAAAATTCATTACGTGTCAAATGTGGGCGAAGCGATTGCACTGTTTAGGTAAGGGAAAGTTAAATCGTATGAGTTCGACTCTCCTTTGTCTAAGTAAAGTTCCTGTAATCCGACGGTGCTTTGCCTGTGTGCTTTTTAAAACACTTTGAAAAATGACTTGCGTCCGGTATTCCGGAAAGTTCTGCAACGGTTTGTATGGGATAATCCGTGGACTGCAAAAGCGCTATAGCTTTGTTCATTCTGTAGTCCGTTAGAAATTTATGCAGAGTTGTGCCGGTAAACTGAATCATTAATTTGCTGATATAATTGGGGTGGTAATGAAATTCCGCCCCGATTTCTTTATATGTAATATTTTTTCTGTAATTTTCTTTAATGTATGAAATGACCTTAGCTGCCGTATCATTTGTTTTTTTGCTGTCCGGGAGATTTTTAAGCCTTGCCGCGGAAACGAGAATTTCAGTGAGAAGAGCGGTGCACTTTTTTGAACTGTACATTTGCTTGTTGTCGTATTCGTTCTTTAATTCCGTGAATTTTTCCTCAAGAAAATGTGCGCCTTGTATCGCAAAATATCGGCAGAATACGGTTTCATCATTTATAACACACGGGTCTGTCAGCATTTTCGGGGTAAAGGCGGACGCTCTTACGGGCGGTACGGGTATGTTACAGCTTTTTCTTTTGCACGTAAAGTCAAAATTACAGCCGATAAAGCAGAGCGGCTGTTTACTCGGCAAAAAGGTGTAAGGCACCGCGGCGCTCCAGTATACGAGAGTCCCTTTTTTAATTTTTACCGTGCAGCCGTCTATTATCATTTCGCCGTTTCCCGATATGCAGTAAAAAATCCTGTTGTCCAATGCAACCATTTTGTTTTTGTATGCAATTTGTTTTTGCGTTCTTACAAATCTTACATACGGATTGATTTCTTCAAAATTCATATAATCACCGAAATATTTATTTTTTACAAATTTATCTTTAGATTTTCAATGTTATTTTATCATATTCCGGGTGTATAATCAAGATATAATTTCGGAGGAGGAAGGCTCTATGATAGAGAGAAAATGCAAAAGAACAGGTAAAATCGGTATTTTTGCCGTAGCCCATGCAGTGTATTGGGAACAGTTTGAAGGGCTTTATGACAATATATTAAAATATCACAAGGATTTTTGCGAAATGGTTGCGGCAAACGATGTTGAAATTGTTGATTTCGGCATGATTGACAGCAGCGAAAAAGCCTTTGCGGCAGTTCCGAAAATGCTTGCCGCAAACGTTGACGTAATGTTTTGCAATATGGTAACATACGCAACCTCGTCGGTTTTTGCACCGATAATCAAACGCCTTGACAAGCCTGTGGTTCTTACCGCGCTGCAGCCGCGAAATGCTCTTGATTACACAAAAGCAAGCACATTTATGCAGCTTGAAAACGATAATATTTGTTCGGTTCCCGAGTTTACCGGGGTAGCCGTTCGCATGGGTAAAAAGGTGGCAGATGTTATAATCGGAAGTTTGTATAACGACGATGACGCCAAAGCGGAGGTTGCGCGATGGTGCGATATCGCAAAGGTTCTCCATGCCCTAAACGGTGCAAGAATAGGGCTTATGGGGCACGTTTTGGAGGCTATGTACGATATGCATGCCGACCCCACGGCGATTGCGGCGGCGTTCGGAGTGCATGTACCACTTTTGGAAATCGAGGACGTAATAGAGCTTTATAATACGGTTACTCCCGATGAAATCAAGGATAAACGACAGCTGATTCTGCGGGAATTTGATACCCCCGAGCCCGGCAGCGATTCCGTAGCGGTAAAGCTGACAGATGAGGATCTTACCCAGTCGGCTCATACGGCGGCCGCACTTGATAAATTTATTGAAAAATACCGGTTAAACGGTCTTGCGTATTATTATGAAGGAAAACACGATACGATACAAAGAACCGTTGCAACCACGTTTATCGTAGGCAATTCGATTTTAAACGCACAGGGCATACCCATGTGCGGAGAGTTTGACATAAAAACCTGTATTGCCATGCTTATTATGGATAGGCTAGATATCGGCGGCAGTTTTGCCGAACTGCACCCCTTTGATTTTAACGAAGATTTTATACTGATTGGACACGACGGCCCTCATCACTTAAGAATTGCCCAGGGCAAGCCGGTTTTGCGCAGTCTTACAAAATACCACGGTAAGCCGGGACACGGCGCCTCTGTTGAATTTAAAATTAAGGAAGGCGACATAACAATGCTTGGAATAACCCAAAAGGCGGACGGCAGTTTTAAATTTGTAATAGGCGAGGGCGAATCGAAAAAAGGTCCCATACCCCCGACGGGAAATACAAATACCCGCGGATTTTTCAAGCCTTCCACAAAAGAATTTGTTAAAAAATGGGCTATGGAAGGTCCTGCCCACCACTATGCTCTGGGTGTCGGCCATCATGGAAAAACTCTGAAAATGATTGCCGATGTTTTGGGTATTGAAAGCGTTATGATAGGCTGCGAAGAATAATTAATGTATTTTATGCACACAGAATTGCTTGTTTTTCTGTGTGCTTTTTTTATTGCGGAATTAAAAATAGTATGATAGAATATACTAAAAGGAGATGATTGCCATGAAGTTAAGAGATGCCGCGCAAAGCCTGGGACTTGTGTGTGTTACGGAAAACGACAGCGGAGATCGGGAAGTTACGGGGTGCTATATCGGTGACCTTTTAAGCTGGGTTATGTCAAAAGCACAGCCGGGAAATATTTGGATTACGGTGCAGACAAATATTAACATTCTTGCGGTTGCGACCCTTGCCGATACGGCATGCATTGTAATTCCGGAGGATATTAAAGTGGATGATATGACGCTTAAAAAGGCAAATATTCAGGAAATTTCCATATATCAAAGCTCCAAGACAAGCTATCAGCTTGCAAAAGAGCTGTCGGCGCTGATATGAAGTACGATTTTCATATACATACAGCCCTGTCGCCCTGCGGAGATAACGACATGACCCCGAACAACATAGTAAACATGGCATATTTAAAGGGGCTTGAAGCAATTGCGGTGACGGACCATAACTGCGCAAAAAATGTAGCGGCGGTTATA
>CAJLYO010000023.1 GCA_905210885.1 uncultured Eubacteriales bacterium
ATAGTATCCGCCACCGCCGGCAGAACGGTTATCGTTTTTCTTTTCGCGTTGTTTGCACTGTGTTGCAATAATACCGTAGGGAGCGGTTCTCCGTCCGTGTATAACCGCTATGTCACCCACACAAAAATACAATATTCCGGGGGGATCGTGTATGAAAAAATATATTATGGCAAAAACGAACATCGCCGTTTCCGGCGGCGACAGCTTTTTGGAGTCTGCCGCAAAAGGCTATGAGGCTGATTTTGAAAAGCCGGATTTGCAGATATACTATACCCGGTGCCCCGAAATACCTGCGCCGACCGGTAAGTCTGTGGGAAAATCGGTGTGCGGTCCGGCACAGCTTGAATGGTATTACGAGGACGGCGTTGTTATGTATTCGTTCAACGAGCCTACCGGGGAATATGTGCTTCGCACAAGGTTTTCGGCTGATTGGCGCCGTGCGGATGCGGAGGTTCTTGCCGCAATGACGGGCGAATTTGTTATGAAAAACATAACGGATATAATACTGCGGATTGCGATGATACCCCGCGGTTGCATTACGGTTCATTCTTCGTCTTTGGCGTATAACGGACGCGGTCTTATGTTTTCCGCGCCGTCGGGTACGGGCAAATCCACTCATACCGGGCTGTGGCAGAAATACCGCCCGGGTACGATTATCGTAAACGACGACATGCCCATGATTAACACAAACGGCGAAATTGCCCTTTGCGGCACGCCTTTTGCCGGCACAACGGGGATAAATACGAATATAAACGTTCCCCTTGCCGCAGTTGTGTTTTTGCGCCGCGCTGCGGAAAATTCAATTGCTCCCCTTTCGGCGGCACAGGCTTTGGCGTATCTTTCCGGCGAAATTTCAAAATTCCCCGTAAAAGAAATTGCGGAAATGCAGTTTGACATTATAAATAAAATAATATCTCATATTCCGGTGTACCTTTTGCAGTGCGATATTTCCGAAAATGCTGTGGATGTTTCATCGGGGATATTAAGATAAGTTTTTCTTGACAAATAGCTTTAGGTACGGTATAATCAACCTGATCAGGGAGGGTTTTGCATGAAAATATCTACTCAGATAGAAATTGCTTCATCGCTTGCCGGAGAGGAAAAAGCCGTTTCATACGTTGCCCGGGCAGGCTTTGACGCATGGGATTTTTCAATGTTTGAAATGGGGAATATTTCTCACCCTTTGACAGGGGAAAATTACCTTGATTTTGCAAGAAAACTCAAAAAAATCGGACTTGACAACGGCATAGTATGTAACCAGTCCCACGCTCCTTTTCCGCCATCATCACCTGAGGTGCGTTCGTATTTTAAAAGAGCGATAGAATGTACCGCGGAGGCAGGCGGAGAAATATGCGTCATTCATCCCGATAACGACAAAAGCCCCGGGGAAAATGCCGAAATGTATCTTGAACTTTTGCCATTTGCAAAAGAGCACAATGTAAAAATTGCTGCGGAAAATATGTGGAATTGGGACTTTGACAAGGACGAATCATCTTTTGCCGCGTGTGCTTCTTCCGAAAGCTTTGTGCAGCATTTAGACGCGGTAAATGACGATTATCTGGTTGCCTGTCTTGACATAGGTCATGCCGAAATGCGCGGTTCCGGCGACGGCGCGGCAAATATGGTACGTGCCCTGGGACACAGGCTTAAGGCTTTGCATATTCACGATAATGACAGATGGCACGATAACCATCAGATTCCGCTTTCGATGTCAATCGACTATCCTCCCATTGTTGCCGCATTAAAAGAAATCGGCTACGACGGTTGGTTTACCCTTGAGGCAGATATATATCTTAAGGCATTTAACGCAGATAACGTGCTTGAGGGAATGAAAGATTTGGCAAAAGTTGCAAGACGCCTTGCAGATATGTTTGAAAAAGAATAATTATAAGTTTACGGCCGCCTACCCTATGGCACGGCACAGCGGCACTGCCGCCATGGAAAGAAAAAACCACATGACAGAGTACAAAAGGCACACCTGCCCTTTAATATTAAGAACATTTCCCGAATAGTCCCATATATTCCATCCAAGCTTTATATTCACCACGTATCCAACGATAAACTCAACCGCGGTAATCGCCGCGGTACACATGGCACAGCGAACCAGAAACGGTATTTCCGGAAGCCGGCTTATAAGATATATAAGAACAAAGCACACACCGCCCGTTATAAGCATGGTCCAGTGGGTGTAACCGCGCCACAGTATTTCCAAAGCGCCGTAGCCTGCGCCGCCTATTAAAAATATCAAAAACAATTCCATTAAATAATACCGCCTTCCTATATTATATTGTTGCAAATAGCGAAAAATTTATTTGTTTTTTTATTAAAAAAGCAAGAAAATATATAAGAAAGATAAAAATGTTAAAAAATAACTTGAAATTATACGCAAAATAGTGTACAATATAATCAAATTGTTTTGGAGGTATTATCAGATGATATCAGCAGGAGATTTCAGAAACGGCGTTACGTTTGAAATGGATAACAGCGTTTACCAGATACTTGAATTTCAGCACGTTAAACCCGGTAAGGGCGCAGCGTTTGTAAGAACTAAGCTTAAAAATGTTATCACCGGTGCAACCGTTGAGCAGACATTCAGACCTACGGATAAAATGCCGAAGGCTCATATTGACAGAAAGGACATGCAGTATTCATATAACGACGGCGACTTGTATTACTTTATGGATCAGGAAACTTTCGATATGCTGCCCCTTAACAGCAGCCAGCTGGGCGATGCTTTAAAGTTTGTTAAGGAAAACGACATTGTCCGTATCCTTTCGTATAAGGGCAACGTTTTCGGTGTAGAGCCGCCTACGTTTGTTGAGCTTACCGTTACCGCTACAGAACCCGGAGTTAAGGGCAACACCGCAACAGGTGCCACAAAGCCGGCTACACTTGAAACAGGCGCGGTTATCAACGTTCCGCTTTTTGTTAACGAGGGTGAAGTTATCCGCGTTGACACAAGAACGGGCGAATATATGGAGCGCGTATAATAACTAAAAGGAGATTATTATCATGTCAATTATTTCAGAAAAGGTTTCATACCTTTGCGGTCTTGCAGAGGGAATGAAAATAGACACAAACACCAACGAGGGCAAGCTTTTAAACGAAATCATTTCCGTTTTGGGCGAAGTTGCCGATGAGCTTGAGTTTATGGACGAAAACATAGACGAGCTTTCGGACAAGGTTTTCGAACTTGAGGACGAAGTATACGGCGACGACGACTGCGATTGCTGCTGTGATGACGAGGACGACGAGCCTTTCGTTGTAAACTGCCCCAAGTGCGGCGAGGACTTCTATGTATATTATGAAGACCTTGAGTCGGATGAGGCTATTTCGTGCCCCAACTGCGGTCAGGAAGTTGAACTTGAGTTTGACGAATGCGACTGCGACGATTGCGAATAAAAATTAAGGCGTGCGGAACGGTTTTTATGCCGTTCCGTCTGCCGCAAATATAAAACAAAAAGGAGTTTTGCAGGTGTCGGTTGTACTTATTGCGCTTGCTGCGCTGGCTGTAGATTTATACACAAAGGCCTTGGCAGTGTCAAGGCTTGCCGGTAATTCCTTTCCTGTCATTGACAATATACTTAACTTTACTTATGTAGAAAACACAGGCGCCGCGTTTGGTATGCTTAAAAACGGCAATGTGTTTTTAATTATATCTACCGTTATTATTCTGGCGGCGGTTATAGTTTATCTGACAATAAAAAAGCCAAAGGCGAAGGCTGTTAAAATCGCGTCGGCACTGATTATCGGCGGAGCGCTGGGTAATCTTTACGACCGTATTTTCCGCGGCTTTGTTGTTGACTTTATAGATATTCGTTTTATAAATTACCCGGTATTTAATATTGCTGACTGCTGTGTTGTGTGCGGTGCGATAATATTTGCTGTATGGGTGATTTTTTTTGATAAAAATGCAGGATAAGGATATGGAAATTTTAACGCTTTCCGCCGTTTCCGGGGTGCGCGCGGACAAGCTTATCAGTGAAACTATCCCGGAAATAACGCGCTCTCATGCGCAAAAGCTTATTGCGGACGGCTGCGTTACCGTGTCGGGAGTTGAAATTAAGGCAAATGCAAAGTTGAAAGACGGTGAGGAGATTAAAATAGTTCTGCCGCCGCCGGTGCCCATTGAGGCACAGCCTGAAAATATTCCCCTCGATATCGTGTACGAGGACGACTGTATGATAGTGGTTAACAAGCCTCAGGGCATGGTGGTTCACCCTGCCGCCGGGAACTATACCGGCACCCTTGTAAACGCGCTTTTGTACCATTGCGGCGGAAGCCTTTCCGAAATAAACGGCGTTATCCGCCCGGGAATTGTCCACCGCATAGATAAGGACACAAGCGGACTTTTGCTTGTGGCAAAGGATAATGAGGCGCATTTAAGCCTTGCCGCCCAGATAAAGGCGCACACCCTTACAAGAAAGTATATCGCCCTTGTTCACGGTAACTTGAAAGAGGACGAAGGGGTGGTGGACGCGCCTATCGGCAGAAGCCCGTCCGACCGCAAAAAAATGTGCGTAACCGCAAAAAATTCCCGTGACGCAGTGACGTATTACAAGGTTTTGGGGCGCTACAGCGGCTACTGCTTTATAGAATGCCGCTTAAAAACCGGGCGCACACATCAGATACGCGTGCACATGCAAAGCCTGGGGCACCCTGTTATAGGCGACCAAGTGTACGGTCCGAAAAAAAGCCGTTTTAACGAGCAGGGACAGCTTTTGCATGCGAAAACCGTAGGGTTTATCCACCCGAAAACGGGCGAATATATGGAATTTGAAACCGAAATTCCCGAAAGATTTTTAAAGTATTTACGCTGAAAGGAAGTTTTAAAATGTTTCGAGGTTATAAAGACCTGCTGGGAATAAGTCAGCTGGATAAAGAGGGAATTGAAACGATACTTAATTCCGCAAAGGATATGAAGTACGTTATAAATCAAGATATAAAGCGTACCAACCATCTGCAGGGAAAATCGGTGGTAACGCTGTTTTGCGAAAACAGTACAAGAACGCGGCTTTCCTTTGAAAGCGCGGTGAAATACATGGGCGGAATGTGCTCCGGCATATCCCCGTCCGCCAGCAGCACTCAAAAGGGAGAGTCCCTTTTAGACACTGTTAAGACGATAAATATGATGCGTGCCGATGCGGTTATAATCCGCCACAGCATGTCCGGCACGCCGGAATTTCTGGCGAAAAACACCGACGCATGCATAATAAACGCCGGGGACGGCATGCATGCCCACCCCACCCAGGCTCTTTTGGATATGTTTACGATAATGGAGAAAAAGGGCAGAATTGAAGGGCTTAAGGTTGCCATAATAGGCGATGTTGCTCACAGCCGTGTCGCGCGAAGCGACATAAACGGACTTTTGAAAATGGGCGCGGAGGTTACCGTAGGCGCTCCGGCAACGCTTTTGCCGCCGGATATCGAACGTTTGGGCGTTAAGGCGTTTTTGTCGGTGCATGAGGCTATTATAGACGCGGACGTGGTTATAGGACTTCGTATTCAAAACGAGCGGCAAAAAAGCGGTCTGTATCCCTCGGCACAGGAGTTTGCGCGGTTTTTCGGAATGGACGAGCGCCGCATGACCCTTGCCGCACCTGATGCGATTTTAATGCACCCGGGTCCGGTAAACCGCGGAGTCGAGCTTACGGCAGCCGTTGCCGACAGCGAAAAATCGGTGATTTTGGAACAGATTACAAACGGCGTTGCCGTGAGAATGGCGGTTTTAAACTGTTTCCTGAATAAGGAAAGTTAAAGCTTTCCCCTAAAAAGGGGAAGTGGGACCGCTTGCGGTGAATGAGGTGTGAAAACGTTTCTTAAATAATCAAGGAGAGTAATTTTTATGCGTGTTCTTATTAAAAACGGAAGGGTAATCGACCCCAAAAGCGGCTTTGACGCCGTGACTAATATTTATATAGATAACGGTGTAATTGAGGAAATCGGCGACTGCGCCGACTATGACGACACAGATATAGAGCAGCTTGACGCCTCCGGGCTTACCGTTGCACCGGGGCTTGTGGATATGCACTGCCACCTCCGCGAGCCGGGGCAGGAGTACAAGGAGGACATCGCCTCCGGTACGGAAAGCGCCGTTATGGGCGGCTTTACCTCTGTTGCGTGCATGCCAAACACCGTGCCTGCCGCGGACAACAAGATAGTTATAGAATATATTATAAATAAAGCGCGCGAGTGCGCATACACAAATGTGTACCCCATCGGTGCAATATCAAAGGGGCTTAAGGGCAGGGAGCTTGCGGAAATCGGCGAAATGAAATTCGCCGGCGCCGTTGCCGTGTCGGACGACGGCAGACCGGTGGAGGACGCAAACCTTATGAAAAACGCCATGCTTTATGCCGATACCTTTGATATACCGGTGATTTCCCACTGTGAGGATTTAAGCCTTAAAAACGACGGCGTTATAAACGAGGGCTTTATTTCCACCGAAACGGGACTTCGGGGCATAACCCGCGCAAGCGAGGAGCTTATGGTAAGCCGCGAGTGCATTTTGTCCCAAACCTTCGGCGTGCCTGTGCATATCGCCCATGTTTCCACGCGAAATTCGATAGATATCATACGCCGCGCCAAGGCAAACGGCGCAAGGGTTACATGCGAAACATGCCCTCATTATTTCTCCCTTACGGAGGAGGCTTGCCGCGGTTATGACACCAATGCGAAAATGAATCCGCCCCTTCGTACGGCGGACGATGTTGCGGCAGTGAAAGAAGGTCTAGCCGACGGCACAATCGACGCAATCGCAACAGACCATGCGCCTCACGCTCATGACGAAAAAAACTGCGAGTTTGACCTTGCGCTAAACGGAATCGTAGGCTTTGAAACCGCCTTTTCCCTGGGCATTACCCACCTGGTGAAAACGGGGGTTCTTACAACAAATCAGCTTGTAGAAAAAATGAGCGCCGCTCCCTCCGATATACTGGGCATAAATAAGGGAACGCTGCACGAGGGCGGCTGCGCGGATATTGTAATTTTCGACGAAAACGAGGAGTACACCGTAAACGTTTCCGAATTTCACTCAAAAAGCAAAAATTCCCCCTTTGACGGCTTAAAGCTTTGCGGACGGGTAAAATCCGTTTTCGTGGGCGGCGAGCTTGTCGTGGACAGAGGAGTTTTAATGAAATAAAAACCACGGAGGAGAAAAAATGACAGATTTACTTATTGAAAAAATCAAAGAAAAGCAAAATCCAACGGTGGCAGGGCTTGACCCCAAACTTGACTATGTCCCGGATTTTATAAAAAAGGAATTCCCCGACACCTTAAAAGGCGCGGCAGAGGCAATTTTTGAGTTTAATAAACAGCTTATCGACAAGCTTTCCGACGTTGTCGCCGCTGTGAAGCCGCAGTCTGCATACTATGAAATGTACGGATATCACGGCGTGGAAACGCTGCATAAAACCATAGAATACGCCCATTCCAAAGGGCTGTACGTTATAACGGACGGCAAGCGCAACGATATCGGCTCCACCGCCGAGGCATACTCTGCGGCATATTTCGGAGCGGACACCTTTAATTCCGACGCCCTGACCGTAAACGGATATCTGGGCACGGACGGAATAAAGCCGTTTTTGCGTGCGGACAAGTCAATTTTCGTGCTGGTTAAAACCTCAAACCCCTCTTCCGGCGAGCTTCAGGATATGGTGCTGCAAAACGGCAAAACCGTGTACGAGCAAATGGCGGACATGGTAAACGAGTGGGGTGCGGACTTTATCGGAAAGCACGGCTATTCAAACGTGGGCGCGGTTGTGGGCGCAACCTACCCCGAACAGCTTAAAAAGCTGCGTGCCGCAATGCCCAAAGCATACCTTCTGGTTCCCGGCTACGGAGCGCAGGGCGGTACTGCGGACGCTGCCGCAAACGCCTTTAACCCGGACGGACTGGGCGCGGTTATAAACGCCTCGCGCTCTATTATGTGCGCATACAAAAAGACCGGCAGCGAACAGGATTTCGCCGCTGCCGCACGGGACGAGGCAATAAGAATGAGAGATGAGCTTACAAGCGCGATAAGGAGCAGAGCATGAAAAGCAAGCATATCTGTGAAATTTTAAAAAATGAAAATATCGCCCCCGGGATTTTTGACATGACGGTTAAGTTTCCCGAGAATGCACAGCCGGGGCAGTTTGTCCATGTGCTGTGCGGCGGAGATACCCTGCTACGCCGGCCCATAAGCATATGCGAGTGTCAGGGCGGCATACTGCGCTTTGTATATCAGGTGCGCGGCAAGGGTACGGAGCTTTTGTCAAAAAAAGTCCCCGGCGAACCGGTTGATATTTTAGGACCGTTGGGCAACGGCTTTAACTGTGAGTATCATGACGGAATAAATGTGGTTATAGGCGGCGGAATAGGCGTTTTTCCTCTGCTTATGCTTGCGCGCAAACTGCCCGGAACAGTTGCCGGAATTTTCGGTTTCCGTACTAAAGAGCTTGTGGTTTTGGAAAAGGATTTCAGCGTTGTGTGCCAAAGAACGTACATTGCAACCGATGACGGCACATACGGGCATCATGGGCTTGTTACCGATATATTAAAAGATTTGATAAACAGTGAAAAAGTAGGCGCCGTGTACGCCTGCGGTCCCACACCTATGCTTTCTGCGGTGAAAAAAATAACGGCGGAGCACGGCATATTCTGCCAGCTTTCCGCTGAGCAGAGAATGGGCTGCGGCATAGGCTCGTGCGCGGTGTGCACCTGCAAATCCCACGGCGAAAACGTTAAGGTGTGTCAGCGCGGCCCGGTGTTTGACGCCGAAGACCTTGACATTTAAGGAGGGTACAAAAATGAACACAAGCGTAAATATAGCAGGCGTAACCCTCAAAAACCCCGTAGTTACAGCCTCCGGCACCTTCGGAAACGGCTGGGAAAACGGACAGTATTTCGACTTGTCCGAGCTTGGCGCGGTGTGCGTCAAAGCCATAACCCTAAAGCCCAAGGCAGGCAACGACTCCCCAAGAATTGCGGAGGTCACCGCCGGAATTTTAAACAGCGTAGGACTTCAAAATCCCGGTATAGAGCACTTTATGCAGTACGATATACCGTATCTTAAAAAATTTGACACAAAAATTATCGCCAATATTTCCGGAAGCACCGTTGAGGAAAACTGCGAAATTGCGGAAATTTTAGGCGACAGCGTTGATTTGATAGAATTAAATATTTCGTGCCCCAATGTAAAACACGGCGGCGTTGCCTTCGGAACGCGCTGCGACAGCGTGTCCGAAATAACGGGCGCGGTTAAAAAGCACTGCAAGGTGCCCCTTATCGTCAAGCTTTCGCCCAACGTTACGGATATTACGGAAATTGCAAGGGCGGCAGAGGCTGCCGGGGCGGACGCTCTTTCTCTTATAAATACGCTTTTCGGCATGAAAATCGATATAAACACACGCCGTCCCGTGCTTGCAAACAATGCCGGCGGATTTTCCGGCCCGGCGGTTAAGCCGGTTGCCGTGCGCATGGTATGGCAGGTCAAAAAGGCGGTAAGCGTGCCCATAATCGGTATGGGCGGCATAATGAACGGCGAAGACGCGGCGGAATTTATGATTGCCGGTGCAACAGCCGTTGCCGTGGGTACTGCATCTCTTATTAATCCGGACGCGGCGCTTACGGTTAAAAACGGGCTTGAGGATTATATGAAAAAACACGGAATTGACGATGTAAACACCCTTACGGGAAGCATTATTGAAAATTGAGGTGCAGCATGCGATTTTATTTTATACGCCACGGCGAGTCTGAGGGCAATGCCGTAATGCGCTGTTACGGTCAGTATGACGGCGCGCTTACGCCCCTTGGGGAAAAGCAGGCGGAGGCGGCGGCAAAGGCGCTGTCCGGCGTACATTTTGACAAGATTTATTCAAGCGATTTGCAGCGTGCCTATAAAACTGCCCTTGCCCAGGCGAAGGGACGCGGAATCGAGGTAATAAAAAATCCCGGGCTCAGGGAGATTTTTGTGGGCGACTGGGAAAACCAAACCTGGGACTATATTGAAACAAATTATAAGCAGGCATATTACGACTGGATTCATCACCCGGAGATAATGAAGGCGCCCGGCGGCGAGACCATGACGGAGGTGTATGAAAGAATTACGGATACCGTTGAAAAAATCGCGGCGGAAAACGCCCCCGATTCCACAATCTGCGTTGTCAGCCACTGCTGTGTGCTGAAAAACCTGATGTGCTATTTTATGAAACGCCCCCTGTCAAGGCTGAACGAGGTGTGGATTACAAATGCCTCGTATACCGTTGCGGACTTTGACGGCAAAGATTGGAATGTGGTGTCCGTAAGCAATGATAAGTACTTAGAACCCCTCGGCGTAATCGCCGTTCCCCCGTGGAGCGGTAAGTAGCGATTCACAGTCCTATGCACAACATTAAATATTATTTTAAAGGAGAATAAACAAATGACACAAGAAAGAGTAATGGAAATATTAAAAGAAGCAGGTGTGCTCCTTGAAGGTCACTTCCTTTTAACCTCCGGACGCCACAGCGGAAAATATCTGCAGTGTGCAAAAATATTTCAGAATGCAAAGTACAGTGAGGAACTTTGCGGCGAGCTTGCAAAGCTTTATGCCGATGCGAATATCGACGTTGTTATCGGTCCGGCAATAGGCGCTATACTTATTTCCTATGAGGTTGCGCGCCAGCTCGGCGTGCCAAATATGTTTGCGGAGCGCGACGGCGACGGAAAAATGACACTCCGCCGCAGCTTTGAAATAAAACCGGGACAGCGTGTTTTGGTTGTGGAGGACGTTGTTACAACAGGCGGTTCCGTGCGCGAAGTTACGGAGCTTGTAAAGGAAGCCGGCGGCGTTGTTGCCGGAATAGGCAGCATTATAGACAGAACAGGCGGAAAAATCGACTTCGGAGTGCCCTATAAAGCGGTGCTTCCCATTGAGGTTGAATCTTATGAGGCGGAGGATTGCCCGATATGCAAGACAGGAGTTCCGGTAGTAAAACCGGGAAGCAGAAAGATAAAATAGACAGCGATATTCACAGCGGACACCGCACAAGACTTACGTATAAAGCGTTAAGGGGCGGCATGGAAAGCCTTGAGGAACATGAAATCCTGGAGATACTTTTGTTCAGCATAATCCCCAGGGGAAATACAAACGATATTGCACACAGACTGTTAAACCGTTTCGGTTCCGTGTATAACATAGCCTCCGCCGACCTCTCGGAGATACTCACGGTGGAGGGCGTGGGCAAGAAAACTGCCGAGTTTCTGCGCCTTCTGCCCATGTTTGTAAAAGCCTATGAGCTGAGCCGTTTTAACAGCAGCATGTGCCTTGATAACCCCGATGCTTTGGGTGCGTACTGCAAGGCGCTGTTTATAGGCTCCGCCGACGAGGAAGTGTATCTTTTGTGCCTGAATATCAATAAACGTGTGATAAAACGCGTGCTTATAAGCCGCGGAGGTTCGCTGTCCGTGCATGTGAGCATTAAGGAGATTGTGAAACAGGCGGCGGTAACCGGCGCGGTAAGCGTTGTCTTAAGCCATAACCACCCAAACGGCATACTTTTTCCGTCACAGTCAGACGTTTCCTTTACAAATGAGGTTGCAGAAAGTCTGCGGCATATGGATGTCGCCCTTGAGGATCATATTATAGTTTCCGGCAACAATTATTTCTCCTTCCGCAAGGAGAAAATACGGATATTGTATTGAAAAAACATCGTTTTGCGCATCACTCGCCGCGAAAATCGGCTTTTTTCACAAAAAAATAAAAATTTCAAAAAACTCTTGCAAAATGTCGAAATTAATAGTAAAATGGTATGTATGTGTAATTTATTAGGAGGTGCGGCTTAATGCCTGTAAAGTATATATTCGTAACGGGCGGAGTTGTATCGGGTATCGGCAAGGGCATAACTGCGGCATCGCTGGGCAGGCTTTTAAAAGCGCGCGGCTATAAGGTGCTTATGCAGAAGTTTGACCCCTATATAAATATCGACCCCGGTACTATGAGTCCGTATCAGCACGGCGAGGTATTTGTTACCGACGACGGCGCCGAAACGGATTTGGATCTCGGTCATTATGAAAGATTTATCGATGAGAATTTAAGTGCAAAATGTAACAAAACTACCGGTAAGATTTACTGGAGTGTTATTAATAAGGAAAGAAAAGGTGATTACCTGGGCGGAACGGTTCAGGTTATCCCCCATATTACCAACGAAATCAAGTCCAATATTTTCGCTCTCGGCAAAACGGAAGGCGTTGATATTGTTATAACCGAAATCGGCGGAACGGTGGGCGATATTGAAAGCATGCCGTTTCTGGAGGCTATCCGCCAGGCTGCAAGTGACGTGGGCAGAGAAAACTGCATGTATATCCATGTAACTCTCGTTCCCTTTTTGGAAACTTCCGGCGAGCTTAAGTCAAAACCCACTCAGCACAGCGTAAAAGAGCTTTTAAGCCTTGGTATCCGCTGTGATGTCTTGGTTTGCAGAACCGCTCACCGCCTGTCAAAGGATTTGATTGATAAACTTGCTCTGTTCTGCAACGTTTCAAGCGACTGCGTAATTGAAAATACCAACGCGTATTCTCTGTATGACGTGCCGCTTATGCTTGAAAAGCGCGGACTTGCAAAGGCAGTTATAAAGCGTCTCGGACTTGAGGACAGAGAACCCGACCTTGACGACTGGAAAACTATCGTTGAAAAGCAGAAAACCCTTGACGGCAGTGTGAAAATCGCCCTCGTGGGTAAGTATGTAGAGCTTCATGACGCGTATATCAGTATTGTTGAGTCCCTGACCCATGCCGGTATCGCTCACGGCGTTAATGTTGAAATAGACTGGATTGATTCCTGCGAGGTTACCGAGGAGAATTATGAGGATAAGCTGAGGGAAGCTGACGGAATCCTTGTTCCCGGCGGCTTCGGAAGCAGAGGTATCGACGGCAAAATCCTTGCGGTTAAGTACGCAAGAGAAAATAAAGTTCCGTATCTGGGAATTTGCCTCGGTATGCAGCTTGCCGTTATCGAGTTTGCGCGTAATGTTGCCGGTCTTGCCGGCGCCCACAGCGCAGAACTTGACCCCAATACACCCTATCCGGTAATCGACCTTATGCCGGATCAGAAAAATATCGAAAATATGGGCGGCACAATGCGCCTGGGTAAATATCTGTGTAAATTAATCGACGGCACAAATGCCAAGAGAGCTTACGGAGAAGACGAAATTTCCGAACGCCACAGACACCGTTATGAATTCAATAACGATTATAAAGATATACTTACAAAAGCCGGTCTTACCATCGCCGGAACATCACCCGACGGCAGACTGGTCGAGATTGTGGAAATAAAGGATCACCCGTGGTTTACCGGCGTGCAGTTCCACCCCGAGTTTAAATCCCGTCCCAACCGCCCGCACCCCATATTTAAAGATTTTGTCGGCGCAGCGGTAAAAGAAAAATAATATTGCAATGTTTGCACGAATCAAAGCCTCCCTTGCCTAAAGGGAGGGGGACCGCGCAAGCGGTGGAGGGATATAA
>CAJLYO010000024.1 GCA_905210885.1 uncultured Eubacteriales bacterium
AATGAAAATTCAACCTCCACAAGCGGCACAACAATGAGTGCCAAGGAGGCTGAAAAAAAGCTTAAAGAGCAGCAGGCAGAGCTTGAAAAAAATCTTAAAAAAACAGATGCTAAGCTTAAGGAACTTGAAAAAAGTTCTAAGGTTACAGAGGAGTATATTGACACCCTTGACCAAAAAATAGGCTACATAAATGAGCAGCTTACTCTTCTTGAAAACAAAAATCAAAAAATTCAGGAAGAAAAAAATGCACTTGAAAAGAAGATTAAATCAAATCAAAAGCAGGTTGATGCTCTTCAGGCGGAAGTTGACAAGGCACAGGCTGAATATGATGCGCTTTACAGCGAATTTCAAACGGTTTATAATGCGTATTGCTTTAGGCTTAAGGCTATGTATATGAGCGGAAGTTGCAATATTTTCACGGCCCTTTTGACTTGTAAGGATATTTCGAGCTTTTTGACAAGATATGAAATGATTAAAACCGTTTCAAAAAGCGATTCTGCTTTGCTTAAAGAGGTGAACTCCAAAATGGCGGAGGTTACCAATAAAAAGAACGGCCTTGCAGATAAAAAAGCGGCGTATGATAAGAAAAAGTCTGAGCTTGATTCTCAGAAAAAACAGCTTTCATCAAAGCAAAAGAGTATTGAACAAAACAGTAATTCAATAGCAAATAAAAAGGCTTCTCTTGCAACTGACAGGGCTGAAAGTGATAAACTTTTGGCTGAACTTACAGCGCAGAATAAGCAGTATACCGAGTTTAGAAATGAGGACAGCTCTTTAATTGAACAGGTTGAAAATGAAATTCAGGCTGTCATTTCAGGTGTTAAGCCGCCGGAAGAGGCAACAACTGCTGTTGCAGGCAAAAATTCATCTAAAATTGACAAGATTGACCAAAAAGGCAGTGATGTTTATTCAAAAAGCAACGCTGTTTTGAATATGACGTATCCCGTTCCCGGTCATCACGGTGTATCGGCAGGCTTTCCGAATTATTCATCGGGCAAGTATCACGGCGGTATTGATTTTCCTTGCTCAACAGGTTCAAAGGTTGTTGCGGCGCAAAAGGGTATTGTTATCACCGTTAAAAGGCTTAATTACAGCTACGGCTACTATGTTATGATTTATCACGGAACGGACGCTCAGGGCAGAAGTGTTGTTACCCTTTATGCTCATAATTCAAGAATACTTGTATCTCCCGGTCAAACGGTTAAAAAAGGCGAAGCTATTGCAAAGAGCGGCTCAACAGGCAATTCAACAGGACCCCACAGTCATTTTGAGGTTCGACTTAACGGTTCACGTGTAAACCCTAAAAATTATTTAAGCTAATGAATAAGATTAATTATCAAAAAGAATTAGACAAAATAATAGAGCAAAATGTAAGAGAGGACCGAGTGCCCTCTCTTTTGCTACATAGCTGTTGCGCTCCTTGTTCAAGCTATACTATTGAATATTTGTCGCAGTATTTTAAAATAACTGTTTTATACTATAATCCAAATATTTCTCCAAAATCGGAATATGAAAAGCGCAAAAGCGAACAGCTTAGGCTTATTGACGAGATGAAAACAAAATATCCCGTATCTTTTATTGACTGCGATTATGATTATGATGAATTTTTGAATATTGCAAAAGGATATGAAGCTTGCAAGGAGGGCGGTGAGCGTTGCTTTAGGTGCTACCGCTTAAGGCTTGAAAGAACGGCGGCCCTTGCAAAGAATAACGCTTTCGACTTTTTTTGCACCACTCTTTCAATCAGCCCGCTTAAAAATTCGCAAAAGATTAATGAGATAGGCTTTGAACTTGAAAAAAAATACGGCATTAAATGGCTGCCGTCAGATTTTAAGAAAAAAGAGGGCTACAAGCGCTCGATTGTGCTTTCCAAGGAATATAATCTTTATCGCCAAAATTTTTGCGGCTGTGCATTTTCTAAGGCGGAAAGTATTGAAAATAAAGAGTGAATTAATTATAATAAACACATTAATAAATGATTTTTTGGAGTAGATATGAATAAACCTCTTGCAGACCGTATCCGTCCTACTGAACTCGACGAGGTTGTCGGTCAAAGGCACTTGCTTGAAAAGGGTAAGGCACTCAGAAGCCTTATTGATTCGGGTGATATTCCAAATTTAATATTTTACGGACCGAGCGGAGTAGGCAAAACCACGGTTGCTTCTATTATCGCAAGTAAAACAAACAGAAGCTTACGCAGATTAAACGGTACTACCGCTTCGACTCAGGATATCAAGGATATTGTCAGCGAACTTGATACTTTTTCTGCGCCTAACGGAATTTTGCTTTATCTAGATGAAATTCAGTATTTTAATAAAAGGCAACAGCAATCGCTTCTTGAATTTATCGAAAACGGAAAGATAACGCTTATTGCGTCTACTACGGAAAATCCGTATTTTTACATTTATCCCGCTATTCTTTCCCGTTCAACCGTGTTTGAATTTAAGGCGGTTGAAAGCGAGGATATTATCCCTGCCGTAAAACGTGGATTTAATATTTTAAGTGAAGAATATCAGGTTGAACTTGACATTGACGAAGAAGTGTTAAAGCGCATTTCGGTCGGTTGCGGCGGTGATGTGAGAAAGTCGCTCAACAGTGTTGAAAATTGCTTTTTTGCAACACCTACCGTTGACGGTAAAAAGCATATTGAGCTTGACATTGCAAAGCAGCTTGTTCAAAAAAGTGCAGTTCGTTATGATAAAGAGGGCGACGAGCATTACGATATAGTTTCCGCTTATCAAAAGAGTATGCGTGGTTCAGACCCCGACGCTGCGCTTCATTATCTTGCAAGGCTTCTTGAAGCCGGGGATTTGCCGTCGGCTTGCAGACGTCTTATGGTTTGTGCCTGCGAGGATGTCGGGCTTGCTTATCCGCAGATTATCCCGATAGTTAAATCGGCGGTTGATATTGCAATGGCAGTCGGTATGCCTGAGGCTCGTATACCGCTTGCCGATGCTGTTATTCTTGTTGCGACAGCGCCTAAGAGTAATTCGGGCTATGCGGCTATAAATAAAGCGATTGCTGACGTTAAAAACGGTAATTACGGTCCTATTCCACGTCAACTTCAAAACAAGCATTATGACGGTGAGGATGCAGAAGTTAAGGGGCAGTTTTATATCTATCCCCATGATTATCCGAATCATTGGACTTATCAGCAATATTTGCCGGATAAGATTAAAAATAATAAATATTACGAATTTGGCTCTAATAAAAATGAACAGGCGTTCAAATCTTATTGGGATAAGGTTAAAAATAAAAAATGACGAAAAAGCAGAGAGTATTAAACGTTATAGAACTACTAAAAAAAGAATATCCAAACGCAATTTGCTCTCTTAATTCGTCAAATGCGTTTGAACTTTTGGTAGCTGTCAGGCTGTCAGCGCAGTGTACGGACGCAAGGGTTAATCTGGTAACGCCGTCGCTTTTTGAAAGGTATAAAACGCTTGACGATTATGCAAATGCCGATGTTAACGATATTGAAAATTATATTAAGTCCTGCGGCTTTTATAAAAATAAGGCAACGTCAATTATCGGTATGGCAAAAATGATACGAGATGATTTTGACGGCAGAGTGCCCGATAATATTGATGATTTAATCAAACTTCCCGGTGTCGGCAGAAAGACGGCTAATTTGATAGTAGGCGATGTCTACGGCAAGGAAAGCATTGTTGTTGACACTCACATGATTAGAATTTCAAATCGTTTGGGGCTTGTTGATACAAAGGACCCAAAGAAGATAGAATTTGAACTGAAAAAGCTTGTTCCAAGTGATGAAGGCTCTGATTTTTGCCACAGAATAGTTCTTTTCGGTCGTGATACCTGCTCGGCAAGGAAACCGCTTTGTTCTTCTTGCCCGTTGGCAGATTATTGTAAAAAAGTAGGAGTAAAAGCTAAATGAATTCAAATATTATACTTATCGGAATGCCCGGCAGCGGAAAATCAACCTGCGGTGTTGTTTCGGCAAAAATGTTACTTAAAAATTTTTTTGACACCGATTTGCTTATTCAAAATCTTGAGGGAAAAAGTCTACAGGAAATTATAGATAAAAACGGTGTTGAATATTTTGCAAAGGCTGAGGAAAGGGCTATTTTGTCCTTGGATATTAAGGGCACCGTTATTGCGACGGGCGGTTCGGTTGTTTATTCGGATAAGGCGATGGAGCATTTAAAAAGCCTCGGCAAAATTATTTATCTTCATTTAAGTTATGAGGATATGTGCAAAAGAATAAGCAAAGTCGTGGCATAGTTTTTCAAAACGGCGAAACACTTGAGGATATGTATAACGAAAGGCTTCCGCTTTATAATAAATGGGCACAGGCGGTAATCAATTGCGGTCAAAATACGGTTGAGCAAACGGCAAGGGCAATTGTAAGAGCGAGCAAGTGACAAATAAGGCATTATCATTTTTTTATAATTTGTGCAATTTGAATACTTGAACATATTATAAAAAAGTGATATTATAGTAAAAATATTTTTATATATTTAAGAATATAATTTAATACTTGTAAACGGAGGGAATTTTAATGAGCGAATACGGCGCAAAATTTGTAAAAGAGGGCTTGACCTTTGATGACGTGCTTCTCATTCCGGCTGAGAGTGACGTAACACCCGACAAGGTAGACCTCAAAACCAAGCTTACAAAGGATATTACACTTAATATTCCTGTTATGACTGCTGCAATGGATACCGTTACGGAATCAAGAATGGCAATTGCCATTGCGAGAGAGGGCGGCATTGGTGTTATTCATAAGAATATGACTATCGAGGAGCAGGCTGACGAGGTTGATAAGGTAAAAAGAAGCGAAAACGGTGTTATTACCAATCCTTTCTTCCTTTCACCAAACCATCTTGCAAGCGATGCTGAGGAGCTTATGAATAAGTATCGTATCAGCGGTGTGCCTATCTGTGAAGAAGACGGTACTCTTGTAGGCATTCTCACTAACCGTGATATGCGCTTTATGACAGATTTTAACGTTAAAATTTCCGAAGTTATGACCCCGAAGTCACAACTTGTTACAGCACCAAAGGGTACTACTCTTGAAGAGGCTAAAAAAGTTCTTATGGGCTCAAAGGTTGAAAAGCTTCCTCTTATTGATGAAAACGGCAAGCTTTCGGGTCTTGTTACAATTAAAGATATTGAAAAAAGTGTTAAGTATCCAAATACTGCAAGGGATAAGGACGGCAGGCTTCTTTGCGCAGCCGCTTTGGGTGTAACAGATGATGTTCTTGTACGTGCAAAGGCTCTTGCCGATGCAGGTGTTGACGCATTCGTTCTTGACTCTGCTCACGGTCACAGCCACAATATTATGAAGAGTGTCGAAATAGTTAAGAATGCTTTTCCTCAAATTTCTCTTATTGCAGGTAATGTTGCTACCGCAGATGCAACAGAAGCACTTATTAAAGCAGGTGCAGACGCAGTTAAGGTCGGTATCGGCCCCGGTTCAATCTGTACTACCCGTGTTGTTGCAGGTATCGGTGTTCCGCAAATTACCGCTATTTACGATTCTGCTGAGCGTGCAGATAAATACGGCGTTCCTGTTATTGCAGACGGTGGTATTAAGTACAGCGGTGAAATCGTTAAGGCTATTGCAGCAGGCGGCTCTTGCGTAATGATGGGTTCGCTTGTTGCCGGATGTGAGGAATCACCGGGCGAAACTGAAATTTATCAGGGCAGGCAGTTTAAGGTTTATCGTGGTATGGGCTCACTTGGCGCTATGAACCACGGCAGTGCAGACAGATATTTCCAAAAGGGTTCAAAGAAATTTGTTCCTGAAGGTGTTGAGGGTCGTGTGCCTTATAAGGGAGCTCTGGGCGATACGATTTATCAGATGATGGGCGGCCTTCGTTCAGGTATGGGTTACTGCGGTTGTCATACTATTGAGGAGCTTAGAAATAACGCTAAGTTTATCAAGATTACAAGCGCAGGTCTTATTGAATCTCACCCTCATGATATTTCTATCACTAAGGAAGCGCCTAACTACTCAGGCTCAATCAGATAATTAAATCTATTAACTTTACGGGCGGATTTTGGCATTTTTGCTTTTCCGCCCATACTGTTTTATATCAATTTTAAGCAGGTAATCATATGGCTAAAAAAATCTCTAAATGGAAGAAGTTTAAAAGATTTTTAAAACGAAATATGACACCCACTTGGGCAAAGCATTTTTCCTATCAGGTTTTTGCTTTTCTTACAAGTGTTGCAATGATAGTCGGTGTGGCTGATTATGCCGTCACCAAGTCTTATGACGAAAGGAAGCTTTCTTTTATGGATGATTTTACTATTACTGCGCACACGGGCGCTTATGATACCGAAATGAATACTTTAGAAGCAGTCAAAGCGGCTATTAAGAATAATGCTGAGATTATTGAACTTGATATTCGCCAGCGCCCCAATAAAACGCTTGTTATGAGCCACGATATAGTTGTAACAAATAATGACGGCGCACCGCTTGAGGATGCCCTTGCGCTTATTAAGGACACACCCGATATGCAGATTAATTTTGATATCAAGGAAACCCGTGTTCTTAATTCTCTTCATGCACTTTTGGTTGATTATAATTTGCTTGACCGTTCGTTTTTGACCGGAATTGAGGTTATTAACGTAAAGGCGGTTAAGGATTCTAATTGCGCAAATATGGATTATTATCTTAATTATAAGCCGTCAAAATTCAAGGCTTTTTCCGATGATTACAGGCAAAAAATCATTAAGCTTTTGGAAGATACGGGCGCAATCGGTATTAACTGTAACTATAAATTTGCCGGCTCTCAGCTTTCAAATCTTCTTCATAAAAAGGGATATAAACTTTCTGTTTGGACTGTTGATACCGAGCGTAACGCAAAAAAAATGCTTGTCATTAAGCCTGATAATATTACGACCAAAGACCCTGAAATGATTAAGAAAGTTATAGCCGATTGGGGCAAATAATTTTTTTCAAAAAAAGCAAAAAAGGTCTTGACTATTGTTCTGACTTATGATATATTAATTAGGCGTTGGAGATACGCTGGTGTAGCTCAGTTGGTAGAGCAGCTGATTTGTAATCAGCAGGTCAGGGGTTCGAGTCCGTTCACCAGCTCCAGTTGATTAAAGTTGAGAACATTTTGTTTTCGTTTTTATATATTGTTTCCGAGTGTTTTGCTTGGCAGCAATAAACAGAACTTGTTTCTGTTTTTATAATATGAGTTTGCGTTTACGCAGCTCTGTATATGGAGGAGTTCCCGAGTGGCCAAAGGGGACAGACTGTAAATCTGCTGCTTCTAGCTTCGGTGGTTCGAATCCACCCTCCTCCACCAGAAAAAAGGACTTTGCAAAATGCAAAGTCCTTTTTTCTGTGAAATAAATTCCTTCGGGATTTGTGAAATATACCTTCGGTATAGTGAAAAAACAACCTACGGTTGTTGTGAAATGCGCTGCGGCGCGTGAGATTTATTTCATTTCACTTGATGCGTAGCATCAAATTTCACAAGTGCGGCAGCACGTATTTCGCATTTTGCGTCAGCTGCGGGTCTTTGTCACCGTGGTAGGTATTTTGCACAGTGCCCTTGTAATTTTGTAGAAATCCGATTATAATATAACCGGAAATTTACTCTTTTAGGGGGAGTTTACCATGATTTTTGAAAATATGGATCGCATTATTTTTGCAGGGGATTCCGTGACGGATATGGGCAGCGCACAGCCGGTGGGCGAGGGCTTGTTTGACAACATGGGTCACGGCTATCCGCGCGTCATCGAGAGCCTTGTGACGGCGACTTACCCGGAGCTGAGCATTCGTTTTACGAACTCCGGCATCAGTGGCAATACATCGAAAGACCTGCTTGCGCGCTATGAGCGCGACGTGCTTTCCTTGAACCCGCAGTGGGTGTCTATCTGCATCGGCATCAATGATGTGTGGCGGCAGTTTGATTCTCCGGCGCTCACCGACCAGGCGGTTGACCCGGTGGAATATGAAGAAAACCTGCGCACGATGATCGAACAGGCGAAAATGGTTGCGAAGGGCGTTATCGTCTGCACGCCGTACTACATGGAGCCGAACAAGAGCGACTTTATGCGTGCCAGAATGCAGGAATATGTGGACATCTGCGAGCGCCTTGCCGAAGAATACGGCTGCCGTTTTGTGAACTTCCAAGCGGTGTATGACAAGTTTTTGCAGTATAAACACTCCTCGCTCATCGCATGGGACCGCGTGCACCCGAACCAGATCGGCGCGACGCTGATGGCGAAGGAATGGCTCTCGAAGTGCGGGTTTGAATACGACCACACGCCGGAGGCGTAAGATCCCATTATAATCTGGGGGAGTTGAAAGCATGAAATTTGGTGTGCAGCTTTACGGCCCGCTCAACAACATGCAGGGCGAGGTTTTGGAAAAGCTTGCTGCGTTGGCAAAGGCCGGTATTACAGAAATTGAACCTTGCGTGACGACGGGGCCAATCCTCGGCCCGGAGGACGTGATCTGGCCCGCAGACTGGCTGCTTGCACATGTCGAAGAAATTCGGGATATGGGCCTTCGGATTGTATCAATCCATGTTTTTGCGGAGAATTTGGTACAGTCTATGGATAAGCTGAAGGCGATTGCGGAGAAGACCGGGCTGAAGCAGTTTGTGGTGAAAACGCCGGAGAACAGTACGGAAAGCATCTTGCAGCAGACGGCGCTGAACTACATGAAAGCGGCAGATATGCTGGAGACGTTCGGCGTTCGGTTGCTGCTGCACAATGAAGCCGGGGATATACAGGCGAAAATCGCGGGCAAGACGGCGTATGAACACTTGCTTGACCTTTGTATGGGCAAGGTAGGCGCACAGGTGGACGTGGGCTGTGTGCAGTTTGGCGGAGAAGACCCGGTCGCATTTTTGGAGCGCAACGCGGCGCGGGTGCAGTCCGTGCACCACAAGGATTTCGGTGCGGGCCGCGAGCCGATTGACGTGCCGGTGGGCACGGGCAACGTGAACCTTGCCGCGTGCTTCCGTTTTGCCCAGAGTCGGGACATTCCGCAGCTTGTCGATCAGGAGCACTTTGGCTCCGATGTGCCGGGCGAACTTCAAAAAATTTGTCAGATGCTGAACGGGTTTGCCCAAAACCGAAAAGACACGGTAAGCTTTTTGAATGTTTACGACGTGAAGACCGGCGCGGTGCGCACAGTGGCAAGTTTTGACCGCGTGATTGAAGCGCCGAACTGGCTGAAAAACAGCGATACCATTCTTTATAACGCCGAGGGGCACATGTATGCCTATGACCTCAACACGAACACGGAACGGCTGCTCGACACCGGCAGCTGCGACCAATGCAACAACGACCATGTGGTCTCCCCGGACGAAACAGAGCTTGCGGTCAGCCACATGACGTTTGACAACGGAGGCTTTACTTCCCGTGTTTATATCGTGCCGATAAAAGGCGGTGAGCCTCGTCTGGTGACGCCGAACAGCCCGAGTTTTTTGCACGGCTGGTCGCCGGACAGCACGGAGATGGCCTACTGCGGTTTGCATTTGTGAGCTACGCGATTTTGGAAGACCCGAAATGACTGACGAGGTGAATAAAAATGATTTTTGAAAATAAAGGCAAAGAGAATACCTTGGAGACGCTGCACATTGCTTTAAACGCCGCGAAGGAGCGCGGAACGACGCTTGTGGTGGCTTCGAGCGCGGGCGACACGCTTATAGAACTCATCAAAATGCAGGAAGAGCTCGGGACACATGTGCCGATGGTCATGGTGGGGCAGGCGTACGGCTACCCGAAGCAGGGCGTGAACACCATGACGGACGAGCGGCGCGCGGAGTTGACCGCAGCCGGTGTGCATATCATTCATGCCGCGCACGCTTTGAGCGGTGCGGAACGCGGCATCAGTCGTAAATTCAGCGGCGCGTACCCGGTGGAGATCATGGCGCACACGCTGCGCATGTTCGGACAGGGCACGAAGGTTTGTGTGGAGATTGCGATGATGGCGCTGGATAACGGCGCGATTGAGCTTAATAAGCCGGTTGTCTGTGTGGGCGGCTCGGCGCGTGGTGCGGACACCGCGTGCATCATCACGCCGGCGTATACGGCAGACTGCCTTGACACGAAAATTCACGAGATTCTCTGCAAGCCGGGTTTGTATTAAATCATAAAGCAATGACAAAAGCTCTGCGCCTGAAATTCGGTGCAGAGCTTTTTGCTGTCTTACATTATCGTTTGCCGCGCTTTTTGGGCGGCTCGCCTGTCCAACGGCGGCTTTGGGGCGCCGGCGGTCGACTCGTTCTGCCGTGCTTTGCGCCGTTTTTGTTTTTACCGTCAAACGGTTTATTGCTGTTTGCGGCGGGCTTTGGGGGAGCAAAACGGGTATCACTGTGGCGGGGGCGCAAGAGGCAGTTTTTGCCTGTGCCAATGAGGTCGCGGCGATTCGCTTTGATGAGCGCTTCTGTGACGAGATCGTAATTTTTCGGGTCACGGTACTGGATGAGCGCGCGCTGCATCGCTTTTTCGTGCGGGTCGCGCGCGACGTATACGGGCTTCATTGTGCGCGGGTCGAGCCCCGTGTAGTACATGCAGGTCGAGATCGTGGACGGGGTGGGGTAGAAGTCCTGCACCTGCTCCGGCATATAGCCGAGGTCGCGCAGATATTCCGCGAGCTTTACGGCGTCCTGTAAGGTGGAGCCGGGATGCGAGGACATGAGGTACGGCACGAGGTACTGGTTGAGGTGCATTTCTTCGTTCAGCTCTTTGTAGCGCTTGACGAAGCGGCGGTAGACGGAATTCTGCGGCTTACCCATCATGCGCAGCACGCCGTCGGAAATATGCTCTGGTGCGACTTTGAGCTGGCCGCTGACGTGGTATTTAACAAGCTCGCGGAAGAACGTTTCGTCTTTGTCATTGATGAGGTAATCGAACCGAATGCCGGAGCGCACAAAGACCTTTTTCACTTTGGGCAATGCGCGCAGCTTGCGCAGGAGGGAAACGTAATCCGTGTGGTCGATCTCCATGTTGGGGCATGGCTCCGGGAACAGGCATTGGCGGTTTTTACACACGCCGACCTTCATCTGCTTTTTGCAGGCGGGCTTGCGGAAGTTTGCCGTGGGGCCGCCGACGTCGTGAATGTAGCCTTTAAAATCGGGATCCTCGGTCATTTTTTTCGCTTCTTCCAAAAGCGATTCGTGGCTGCGGGACTGAATGATGCGGCCCTGGTGGAACGTCAGCGCGCAGAAGCTGCATGCGCCGAAGCACCCGCGGCAGCTGGCAAGACTGAATTTCACTTCTTCAATGGCGGGGATGCCGCCGAGGGCTTTGTAATCCGGGTGATAGGTGCGCGTATAGGGCAGGGCGTAGGTATCATCCATTTCTTCGGTCGAAAGCGGCATCTGCGGAGGATTCTGCACGACGAACAGGTGATCGTCCGGGTAGGGCTCGACGAGCGTTTTCGCCGTGAACGGGTCGGTGTTGAGATACTGATTGTAAAAGCTTTTCGCGTACAGCTCTTTACTGGTGGAAATCTTATCGAAGCCGGGGAGGTGGAGCACGTCGTCGCCGTCGGGCGCGATGTGCGTTTTATACACGGTACCGCGGATGAACGTGAGCTCCTGCACGGGGATGCCGCTGCGCAGGGCTTCGGCAATCTCGACGATGGAGCGCTCGCCCATGCCATAGGAAATGATATCCGCGCCGGAATCGAGCAGGACGGAGCGCTTCATTTTGTCCGACCAGTAATCATAATGCGCAAGGCGGCGCAGGCTGGCCTCGATGCCGCCGATGATGATGGGCGTTTTCTTAAACGTGCGGCGGATGAGGTTGGAATATACGATGACGGCGTAATCCGGGCGCAGGCCCATTTTGCCGCCGGGGGAGAAAAAGTCGCTGCGGCGGCGCTTTTTGGCGACGGAATAGTGGTTCACCATGGAATCCATATTGCCGGCGGAAACGAGAAAGCCAAGTTTTGGCTCGCCGAGTGTGCACACGCTTTCGGGGTCGCGCCAATTCGGCTGTGCGATAATGCCGACCGTGAAACCGTTTGCTTCGAGAATGCGGGAGATGATCGCCGTGCCGAACGACGGGTGGTCGACGTAGGCATCGCCGCTGATGTACACGAAATCGAGTTGTTCGATGCCGCGTACCGCCATATCTTCTTTTGAAACAGGCAAAAAAGCCGTTCTGTCTGATTTGTTCATGAAAGTTCCTTTAAATGCTGCCGGTCAGAATGCCGCACGGCTCTGTCCAGTCAAAGTGTTTCGTTTCCTCGCCGAGCTTCCACACGGCGGGGCAGGTGGTCTCGTGCCAATCGAGCGGGCGCGCGGTGGGCTGGGGCTGACTTGCGCGGCGGAAAGCGTCGCGGATGATGGCTTTGCGCTCGCCGTTTAAATAGGAAGCCGGAACGGAGAGCAGCGTGGGTGTGCCGCTTTTGGCCACAAGCTCCAGCCAGCGCATGCCGAGCGTTTCGTCGATGGCATCGGTGAGCGGTACGCAGTCGGCATCAATGGCGAAGAAGCGGTCGTGCATCGGCGCGGTGAATGCCAATGTGTTCATGCCCATGCGGCGCGTACGTGCCCAGAGCTTGCCACTGACGTCATCGCCGGTGCGGTTGAGGTGCATGAGCCCGGCGCCGAGGTGGCCGAAGCAGTTGCAGCCCATGACCATGGCGTCACCCGCGGCAGCTAAGATGCGTTTATATAATTCAATTAAAATTTCGGCCGTCGTGCGGGTCTCGTCCGCAAAGCGCCAACCGCTGTCCGTGAGCTCGTCGCCCATTTCAAATCCCCAACGGCCGAGTACGTCGTAGGAAGTGAAATCGTGCTTGATGAGCTTGTAACCCCAGCTTGAGACGGTGCGGATGTCCTCTGCGATGTGGTCGAGCACTTCGGGCACGGAGGGGTCGAGGTATTCGGGGTCACGCTTCGAGCGCCAAGAGGCGGGAATACTTTCGCTGTGATCCCATAATAAACGTACCCAGATGCCCGGCTGTATGCCGGATTCGCGCAGCTTTTTGGCGAGGCCCGGCATGTCCGGAAAGCCCTTGTTGCCCGC
>CAJLYO010000025.1 GCA_905210885.1 uncultured Eubacteriales bacterium
CCCGCAGGTCACGGCACTGCTTGAATTTTACGCTTTCGCGTAAAACTCAGGCAGCCATTGCAACAGTGTTGTTGTCGTTTATTATTTAGGTGCGACGATTAAAGAGCTTTCGCCCGCTCTACTCGCTTACCGGACTTCAAAATCCCCGTCGAAACCATTGCATCCCCATGCAAGGTACATATTACAATATACAGCACACAATGTCAATATTAATGTACGGCATTTCAGTAAAAATTATGTATATCCCCGAAAATGTTTCCGGGGATATACAAATTATTTTAATCATTTATCGGGTCTTGTGTCCTTTCGGATATCGAAAGCTTGTTTTCAACCCATTTTGCTGCCCAAGTCAGCAGTGTTACGATTACTACATAGTAAACGGCAACAATTATCCACATCTGAAACGAACGGTAGTTATAGGCAATGATTTCCTTACCCTTTTTAACTATTTCCGAAAGTCCGATTACCGACAAAATGGAGGTATCCTTAAAGCTGATAATAAACTGGTTAACAACAGACGGTATTACAACACGGATAGCCTGGGGCAGAATTATATGTACCATTGACATGGTAACCGGCATGCCCAATGAGCGTGCCGCTTCCATCTGCCCTTTGTCGATGGATTGTATACCGCTTCTGAAAATTTCCGACAAATACGCGCCGGCGTTAACGGTTATTACAATGATGCTTGCAACGGATACATCTATTTTTCCGCCGGTAAGCTGAGGAATTCCCAAGTATAGGAAAAATGCCTGAACAATCATCGGCGTTGAACGGATTAACCACACAAAAACCGTGGAAATCCCGTTCAGAATTTTTACGTTCGAGATTTTCATAAGGCATGAAATCAACCCAATCGGCATTGCAAATAAAAGACCGAACAGCGTAATTTTTACCGTTACACCAAGTGCCGGCAGAAATCTCGGAAAAGTGCTTACAAGTAAGCTTAAAAACTCCTTAAGAAGCTCCATTTTTGCCAAACCACCTTATTTTTTCTTAATATATTTATCCAATATTTCCTGATATTTTCCGTTGTCACGGAGATTTTTCAGACCTGCATTGAATTTTGCAAGAAGCTCTGCGTTTTCACCCTTTTTAACGCCGAAACCGTAAGAGGAGCCTCTTTCCATTTCGGTAACCATCTTAAGACCGCTTCCTTGTGCAATCGAGTATGCAAGAACGGGATAGTCGTCAAAACATGCTGCGGAGTTGCCGGCCTTTACGTCCTCGTACATCGTTGGCGAATCGTCAAATAAAGTTACGTTAAAGCCTATTTTATCTTTAAGACCTTCCTTGCCTTCTTCGCCGTTTAAGAATGTTGCGCTCTCTGTACCCGTTTTAGCGCATACGTTTTTGCCTTTTAAGTCTTCGTAGCTCTTTATGTCGCTGTCTTTTGCAACGCCCATTGCTACGCCTGAGTCAAAGTAAGCATCGGAAAAGTCCATAACTTCTTTTCTCTTATCTGTGATTGAGCAGCCTGCCATAATAGCGTCTGCCTGACCTGACTGAACTGCTGCCAGCGCACCGTCAAAGCCTACGGCGTCAAGTCTGAATTTAATTCCCTGATCCTCTGCAATTGCATTTAACAGGTCAATGTCAATACCTATACGGTTTCCGGATGCGTCCTCAAATTCAAAAGGAGAGAAGGTTGTGTCCATTGCTACGATATACTCATCCTTGGATGCATTGTTTCCGCATGCGGTGAAGCCGACTGCCACGGCTGACACCAATACAGCCGCCAGTATTCTTTTAACTGTTTTCATACTTAATCAACCTCTTTTCAAATTTTTAATAGCCTAACGTTAATATTTTACCTAATTTCATATGATTTGTCAAGTTAAACATGCTTTATATTTTAAAATTTTGTTTTTTGGTTGAAAATTTTTAAGTATTTGACTTGATATTTCAAAAAATATATGATACAATATACTGTAATTTTATGAAAGAATGAGCCGGTTTATCAGAAAAATCCCTATGGCAGCGGTGGTTTTTCACTATGACCGGGATGTGTCTACGGCACGGAAAGGAATGATAAGTAAAATGGCTGCAACTTTAGAGAAAAAAGAAAAAAACACGGTTGATTTTAAATTTGAAATCAGCGTAGAGGCGTTTGAGGAGGGAATGAAGAAGTCTTTTGCAAAAAATTCAAAATACTTCAATATACCCGGTTTCAGAAAAGGAAAAGCGCCCAGAAAAATAGTTGAAAAAATGTACGGCGAAGAGGTTTTGTACGATGACGCTGTTAACTTTGCATGCCCCGAGGCATATGACAAGGCAGTAGAGGAGCTGGCACTGGAACCTGTTTCAAGACCCGAAATCGATATAGAAACCTTGGAAAAGGGCAAGCCTGTTGTTTTAAAGGCTACCGTTACGGTTAAACCCGAGGTTACGCTTGGTGAATATAAAGGTATAGAAATAGAAAAAAAAGAGTATAATGTAACTGCGGAGGAAATTGACGCAGAAATTTCCGCCATGGCTGAGAAAAACGCAAGAATGATTACCGTTGACGACAGAGCTGCCGACATGGGCGATACGGCAAATATCAACTTTGAAGGCTTTAAAGACGGCAAGCCCTTCGACGGCGGCAAAGGCGAAAACTATGATTTGACGCTCGGCTCCGGTCAGTTTATCCCCGGTTTTGAGGAACAGGTTGTCGGAATGAATATCGGCGAGGAAAAGACGATAGATGTATCTTTCCCCGAAGATTATCACGTTGACGAGCTTAAGGGCGCACCTGTTCAGTTTAAGGTAAAGGTTAATTCAATATCGAAGAAGGAACTTCCGGCGCTTGACGATGAGTTTGCAAAAGACGTTTCGGAATTTGACACATTTGACGAACTTAAAAAAGATATTACAGACAGACTTACAAAGGCTGCTCAGGACAGAACAAAGACCGAAATCGAGAACGCTGTTTTGACAGAAGCTGCAAAAAATATTACAGCCGATATCCCGGACTGCATGGTTGACAATCAGCTTGACGCTATTGCACGCGATTATGATATGCGTCTTTCACAGCAGGGTCTGAACCTTGCAAAATACCTTGAAATCATGGGAATGACTCTTGATAAGTTTAAGGAAAACTTTAAAGAGCAGGCTTTGGAGCAGGTAAGAATCAGCCTTATGATTGAAGCTGTCGCAAAGGCAGAAGGTATCGAAATTTCAGATGATGAAATTGAGGAAGAGTACAAGCAGGTTGCTGAAAACTACAAGATGCCCGTTGAGGACATAAAGAAGTATGTTCCCGCTTCAGAAATCAAAACAGAGCTTACAAACAAGAAGGTTATAGCTGTTCTTGTTGATAACTGCAAGGCAAAGAAGGCTAAAAAGACAGCGTCAAAGACTACGAAAACCGCTGCTAAAAAGCCGGCGGCAAAAACAACCAAAACAGCAGCAAAAAAGACAACTAAGGCTGCAAAAGAGGAAAAAACCGAGGAATAATCCGAAGGTTTTCGGCATTACATGAAAGAAAGGGTGATATCAATGAGTTTGGTACCTATGGTAGTTGAACAGACAAACAGAGGCGAACGTTCATATGACATTTTTTCAAGGCTTTTAAAAGACAGAATTATTATTTTAAGCGACGAGGTTAACGATGCTACCGCAAGCCTTGTTGTTGCTCAGCTTTTATTTCTCGAGGCGGAAGATCCCGATAAGGATATAAGCCTGTACATTAACAGCCCCGGCGGCGTTATAACCTCCGGTATGGCGATTTACGATACCATGCAGTACATTAAGTGCGACGTTTCCACTATTTGCGTGGGTATGGCGGCAAGCATGGGAGCGTTTCTGCTTTCCTGCGGTGCAAAGGGTAAAAGATACGCCCTTCCTCACAGTGAGATCATGATACACCAGCCTTTGGGCGGTATGCAGGGGCAGGCGTCAGACATTAAAATTCATGCTGACAGAATTATTAAGACCAGAAGGACGTTAAATGAAATCCTTGCGGCAAATACCGGAAAACCTCTTGAGGTTATTGAAAAAGACACCGACAGAGACAATTTTCTGACTGCTGCAGAGGCTATGGAATACGGTCTTGTAGATAAGGTTATAGAAAAACGTCTTTAATCTGGTGAAAGGATTATATTAATGGCTAAAAACGAAGAAGTGAAGCAAATCAGATGTTCGTTCTGCGGAAGACCCGAAAGCCAGGTTGAAAAAATGATTTCCGGTCCCGGGGCTTATATCTGCAACGAATGTGTTTTGCTTTGCATGGACATAATCGAGAGCAGCGACAATGCCGGCGGCTACGGTTCTCCCGAGGATATGGAAGTTCCGAAGCCAAAGGAAATCAAAGCTGTTCTTGATCAGTATGTTATAGGTCAGGACGCTGCGAAAAAGCAGCTTGCCGTGGCTGTATACAATCATTATAAGCGCATAAAGGCAAAACCCGGCAATGATGACGTAGAAATTCAAAAGAGTAATATTCTTATGCTTGGACCTACGGGAAGCGGTAAAACTCTGCTTGCCCAGACACTTGCGAGAATTTTGAAGGTTCCGTTTGCCATTGCCGATGCTACGTCACTTACGGAAGCCGGATATGTGGGCGAGGACGTTGAAAATATTCTGCTTAAGCTTATTCAGGCTGCCGACGGAGATGTGGCGGCGGCGGAGCGAGGTATCGTGTATGTAGATGAAATTGATAAAATTACACGTAAAAGCGAAAATCCGTCCATAACGCGCGACGTAAGCGGCGAGGGTGTCCAGCAGGCGCTTCTTAAAATTTTGGAAGGCACTGTTGCGTCCGTGCCGCCGCAGGGAGGCAGAAAGCATCCGCATCAGGAGCTTATTCAGATTGATACCACAAATATCTTGTTTATTTGCGGCGGTGCATTTGACGGCATTGAGAAAATCATCGAAAGCAGAACAGGCAAAAAAACAATGGGCTTCGGCGCAGAGGTTAAGTCGAAAAACGATAAGAAAATCGGCGAGGTTTTATCAAAGCTTTCCCCCGAGGATTTGCTGAAATTCGGTTTAATCCCCGAGTTTGTGGGCAGACTTCCCGTTGTGGCTTGTCTTGACAGTCTTGACGAGGACGCGCTTGTGCGTATATTGACCGAACCGAAAAACTCGCTTGTTAAACAGTATAAAAAGCTGTTTGAATATGACGGCGTTGCTCTTGAATTTGAACCGGAGGCACTGCGTGCCATTGCCCATAAGGCAAATGAACGCAAGACCGGTGCCCGCGGTCTGCGCGCCATAATGGAAGAAATTATGAACGGTATAATGTACGAAATTCCTTCCTCAAACGGTGTGGTGAGCGCTAAGGTAACCAAAGAATGTGTGACAGACGACAAGCAGCCGGCTCTTACGTACAGAAACGGTTGTTCGGACGAATTTATAAAAGGCGCGGTTAAGGATAACGCAGCGGTATAAGCAGGAAAAGAGCCTGGCGTAATATCTGTCCGGCTCTTTTTGACGTGTTTTACAATAATTATGTTGGGAATTTGTCTGAATTTTGTCAATCTTTCATTGACATTCGGTGTATTATTTGGTATAATAAAACGATAAAAGAAAATAGGAGGATACAAAATGAGTAAGAAATATGTTTATTTGTTCTCGGAAGGCAATGCCAAAATGAGAGAATTACTCGGCGGTAAAGGTGCAAACCTTGCTGAAATGACCGGTCTTGGTCTGCCGGTTCCCCAGGGCTTCACAATTTCAACCGAAGCTTGTACACAGTACTATGAGGACGGCCGTAGAATTAATGATGATATTCAGGCAGAAATTATGGAATATATCACCAAGATGGAGGAAATCTGCGGAAAGAAATTCGGAGATCTTAAAAACCCCCTTCTTGTTTCGGTTCGTTCAGGTGCGAGAGCCTCAATGCCCGGTATGATGGATACAATTTTAAACCTCGGTCTTAATGAAGAGGTTGTTCATACAATGGCTGAACAGTCAGGCAACGAGCGTTGGGCTTGGGACTGCTACAGAAGATTTATTCAGATGTATTCTGACGTAGTTATGGAAGTCGGTAAAAAGGATTTTGAACAGCTTATCGATGAAATGAAGGAAAAGAGAGGCGTAACTCAGGACGTTGAGCTTACTGCCGCTGACTTAAAAGAGCTTGCTTCACAGTTTAAAGCTGAGTACAAGGCTAAAATCGGTGAGGACTTCCCCACAGACCCCAAGGAACAGCTTATGGGCGCTATAAAGGCCGTTTTCCGTTCATGGGACAACCCCAGAGCCAATGTATACCGTCGTGACAACGATATCCCTTATTCATGGGGTACAGCCGTTAATGTTCAGATGATGGCTTTCGGTAACATGGGTGATGACTGCGGTACAGGTGTTGCTTTCACAAGAGACCCTGCAACCGGTGACAAGCACCTTATGGGTGAATTTTTGACAAATGCACAGGGCGAAGACGTTGTTGCAGGTGTTCGTACACCTATGCCTATCGCTCAGATGGCAGAGAAGTTCCCCGAAGCTTTTGCACAGTTTGAAAAGGTTTGCCATAAGCTCGAGGACCATTACAGAGATATGCAGGACATGGAGTTTACTGTTGAGCACGGTAAGCTGTACATGCTTCAGACAAGAAACGGTAAGAGAACAGCTCAGGCTGCTTTGAAGATCGCATGTGACCTTGTTGACGAGGGTATGATTGATGAAAAGACAGCTGTTGCTATGATCGATCCCAGAAACCTTGACACACTGCTTCACCCGCAGTTTGACGCTAAGGCTCTTAAGTCTGCTGAGCCTATCGCTAAGGCACTCGGCGCATCACCCGGAGCTGCTTGCGGTAAGATAGTATTCACAGCAGATGACGCTAAGGCTTGGGCTGCAAAGGGCGAGAAGGTTGTTCTTGTTCGTCTTGAAACTTCACCTGAGGATATCGAGGGTATGAAGGCTGCTCAGGGTATCCTGACAGTAAGAGGCGGTATGACATCACACGCTGCCGTTGTTGCACGCGGAATGGGCACATGCTGTGTATCGGGTTGCGGCGACATAAAGATGGACGAAGAAAACAAGAAGTTCGAGCTTGCAGGCAAAGTTTATCATGAAGGCGACGAGATTTCTCTCGACGGTTCAACAGGTAAGATATACGACGGTATTATCCCCACAGTTGACGCTTCAATCAGCGGCGACTTCGGCAGAATCATGGGATGGGCCGACAAATACAGAGTTCTTAAGGTAAGAACTAATGCTGATACTCCTGCCGATGCTAAGAAGGCAAGAGAGCTCGGCGCTGAAGGTATCGGTCTTTGCCGTACAGAGCATATGTTCTTTGAGGGCAACAGAATCGATGCATTCCGTGAGATGATTTGCTCAGATACAGTAGAGGAAAGAGAGGAAGCTCTCGATAAGATTCTTCCCATGCAGCAGGGCGACTTTGAAGCACTGTACGAAGCATTGGAAGGCAACCCCGTTACAATCAGATTTTTGGACCCTCCGCTGCATGAGTTTGTTCCCACAACGGAAGAAGATATCGCTGCTCTTGCAAAGAGAAAGGGTAAGTCAGTAGAAGAAATCAAGAATTTGATTAATTCACTTCACGAGTTCAACCCCATGATGGGACACCGCGGCTGCCGTCTTGCAGTAACATATCCTGAAATTGCAAAGATGCAGACACGCGCAGTTATCCGCGCTGCTATCAACGTTAAGAAGGCTCACCCCGACTGGAACGTTGCTCCCGAAATCATGATTCCGCTGGTTGGCGAAATCAAGGAGTTAAAGTATGTTAAGGATATCGTTGTTGCAACTGCTGATGAGGAAATCAAAAATGCAGGTATCGACCTTAAGTACGAAGTTGGTACTATGATTGAAATCCCCAGAGCTGCTCTTACAGCTGGCGAGATCGCTAAGGAAGCTGAGTTCTTCTGCTTCGGTACTAACGACTTGACACAGATGACATACGGCTTCTCACGTGATGACGCAGGTAAGTTCCTTGACGCTTACTATGATGCTAAAATCTTTGAGAATGATCCGTTTGCTAAGCTTGACCGCATAGGCGTAGGTAAGCTTATGGAAATGGCTATTAAGCTTGGTAAGAGCGTTCGTCCCGACCTTCACGTAGGTATCTGCGGCGAACACGGCGGCGACCCGTCATCAGTTGAGTTCTGCCACGAGATCGGACTTAACTATGTATCCTGCTCACCGTTCAGAGTTCCGATTGCACGTCTTGCTGCTGCACAGGCTGCTATCAAGGATATGAAATAATTTTAGTAAAAAAGTATATGACCTTGAAGGACAAGCTTCCTTCAAGGTCATTTTTTAAAGCATTATAACACCATCGATAGCATCGCTTTTACATACGGTATATAAGTATTTTTTGTGCGTTTTTGTGCTGTCAAACATAAATATTACTTTCTTTGCATTTTTCATAACTGTTTTTCTGACGGCGGTTTGGCGCAGGTCATCATCGCTGATGATTCCGTCGTCAGATATGCCTTTTGACGAAAAAAATGCCGCATCCACATTCAAGTTTTCTAAAAAATTCTCTGTCACACTGCCGACTGTGCACATGTCATGTTCGTAATACTCACCGCCGGCGATAATGCACGGTATATGGTATTTTGCCGCTGTCATAAGACTTTGAATGGAATTTGTCACAATCTTTATATCATTGTATTCCGATAAAATCGGTATAATGTACATGCAGGTGGAGGAGCTGTCAATATACACGGTGATTGAATCGGAAAGATATTTCTTCGCCATGACGGAAAGTTTTTGCTTTTCGGCGGAATGAAGCTTTTTTCTGGCTTCAACCGGCAGAATATCGTCATTTTCGCAATAGTACGCACCGCCGTTATACCTTGCTAAGTATCCTTGCCGCTCAAGTTCCGTCAAATCGCGCCGAACAGTCATTTCGCTTACAAAAAACTCTTTTGAAAGCCTTCTTACGGACGCGCTTTTGTTTTTCTTCATAAATTCAACAATTTTGTATTGCCTTTCGGTCAGCATTTTTTATACTCCCTTTCTGAGCGGTGAGATGTTCGTTTTTAAACATAACGAACATTTATTGACATAATTATGTGAATATTGTATCATATCTATTGAAATAATACAATAAGGAATGATAATTACGTATAATATTTTTGTTCAGGCAATCGGAGTAATCGGAATAATTTCAAGCATTATATCTTTTCAGTGTAAACGCCATAAACCGCTGATGATATTCAGAACGGGAAACGAGTTGTTTTTCGCACTTCAGTATTTCCTTTTGGGGGCATACACGGGCATGGCAATGAATTTAATCGGATGTGTGCGAAATGTTATTTTTGCGGAAATGGTTGAAAGAAAAAAGAGTACGGTTTCCATGCGATTTGTTTTCAGCGGTTTGTTTTTACTGTTTTCCGTTTTCACATGGGCAGGCTTTAAAAGCATACTTGTGGCAGCTGCAAAGGTTTTGTCGACATTTGCCTACGGAAGTAAAAACACCGCCTTTGTGCGCGTGATGATACTTATTACAAGCATAAGCTGGTTTACATACAATTTTATTGTGCGTTCGTATGCCGGCTGTGTGTGTGAATTTCTTACGATATGCTCGATTATTGCGGGAATTATACGTATAGACTTAAAAAAGACCGGAGAATGCGAGGTGCGGTAATTATTCCGCACCTTTCTTGACTTTTGCGGTGTGGTGTGTTAAAATAAAATGTAAAATAATTTTGTGAGGTGAACCGAGTGAATAACAGTGACGGCTACGGGCGATGTGAAAACAGATACAATATAACAGGTATGCACGCAGGCGGAAGGTTATCTGCCGGTTTATACCTTTAATTTGCTGTTTTCGTCCCGTGAAATACGAAACGGAGGACGATGCAATGGAAAACAAAGATTTGCCGGAATACAACGGCGGCACTCCTTCAATGCCTGAGCATGATGATGAAATTATACAGCTTTTAAAAAGCAAAATTTCGCCCGTTATGCTAAGGGAACGGCTTGAGGACTACCATGAAAATGATATTGCCGCGGTTATGGAGCGGCTTGGCGTTTTGGAACGCAAAAAGCTTTACAGGCTTTTGGACAGTGATTTCCTGTCCGGTATTTTTGAATATATTGACGCTGACGAGGCAGTGGCATATCTGAATGAGATGGACATTCATAAAACCGCCGACGTTATTGCAAGACTTGAAACTGATACTGCGTCTGAATTTCTGATGGAATTTGAAAAGGAAAAGCGCGCGCTTATAATAGAGCTTTTGCCTGATGATATTCAGAAAGAGATTAAAATAATTGCTTCATTCGATGATGACGAAATCGGAAGCAAAATGACCGCAAACTACATTCTTATTGACAAAGATTTAACCATAAAGCAGGCTATGAATGAGCTTGTGAGACAGGCGGCAGAAAACGATAACATATCTACTATTTTCGTTGCCGGAGAGGGCGGCGTTTTTTACGGTGCGGTTGATTTAAAGGACCTCATTGTTGCGCGGCGCGATGACAGTCTGGACGATATAACGGTTACGTCTTTCCCGTATGTATACGGAAGCGAGCTTATTGACGACTGTATTGAAATGCTTAAGGATTATTCCGAAAATTCGCTGCCTGTTCTTGATAACAACAATAAAATTATAGGTGTAATTACATCTCAAAGCCTTGTTGAAGTTGTTGACGAGGAAATGGGTGAGGACTATGCAAAATTCGCCGGCTTGACAGCGGAGGAGGATTTGTCTGAGCCTATAGGAAAAAGCGTGAAAAAGCGTTTGCCCTGGCTTTTGGTTCTGCTTGCACTTGGACTTGCCGTTTCGGCAGTTGTGGGCGTTTTTGAAAAGGTTATAGCACAGCTTACCTTAATTATGGCGTTTCAGTCGCTGATTTTGGATATGGCAGGTAACGCCGGAACCCAGTCCCTTGCGGTAACTATCCGTGTGCTTATGGATGAAAATTTGACATTCGGTCAGAAAATTCATCTTGTTACCAAAGAAACAAAAGTTGGTTTTATTAACGGTCTGTTGCTTGGCGCGCTGTCTTTTGTGCTTGTTGGCTTGTATATCGCGGCGGCAAAGGGTAAGACATTCGGATTTGCTTTCGCGGTTTCGGGGTGCATAGGTATTTCGCTTTTGATAGCCATGATAATTTCAAGCATAGTCGGAACACTTATACCGCTGTTTTTTAAGAAAATAAAGGTTGACCCTGCCGTCGCCTCGGGACCGCTCATTACCACGATTAACGACCTTGTGGCTGTAGTTACTTACTACGGAATGAGTTGGATTTTGCTGCTTAACTGGCTGCATTTGGGATAATGGACTCATAATCTCTTCCGTTCTGTAATAAAAATAGAACAGAAGAGATTTTTTGCGTACGGTGTCCTTTGTGCCGCGCCGGAGGAGTTATCGCCGCAATAATTATTTATGCCGGTGCGCGGCGGCGGAACGGAGTTTTTATGAGATTTATTATTATCGACAAAAAAGCGCTTGTTTATATGCTGTGCGCCGCGGCGGCAGCGATTATCATACCTGTGTGTGCAAAAACTGCGGTTTATGCGGCAAAAAGCCTAAAGCCGCTTCCAATATACTGCGTGCAAAAAGAAGAAAAGGAGGTAGCCGTAACATTTGACAGCGCATGGGGTAACGAGGATTTAGATGAAATACTCGACACGCTGGACAAATACGGCTGTAAAGCGACATTTTTTGTAGTCGGGGATTTTTTGGATAAGTATCCGGAGTCGGTAAAGGAAATGCACAGGCGCGGTCATGAAATCGCAAATCATTCCGACAATCATGCACATTACAGCAAGCTGAGCCGTGAGCAGATGACGGCGGATATGGACGCCTGCGACGCCAAAATTAAAAAAATTACGGGGAAGGATAATAAGCTGTTTCGTCCGCCTTACGGAGAATATACCGACCTTTCCGTAAAGACATGCGAGGAAACGGGGCGGTATTCCATTCAGTGGGACTGCGACAGTCTGGACTGGAAGGGACTTATGCCTAAGGAAATGGAGCAAAGAGTTTTAAAGCGCGTAAAATGCGGTTCGATAATACTTTTGCATAACGGGGCAAAGCATACCGCAGAGGCGCTCCCCGGAATATTAAATTCACTTAAAAACGAGGGCTATGCTTTTAAAACCGTGTCGGAACTTATATATAAGGATAATTACACAATTGACCGCACAGGCATGCAAATAAAGAATTAGCTGTTGCATTATCCGGCAATTTATGATATACTGTTTTGCAGTTAGGGAGTATGATAAAATATGCCGGGTTTAGGTACAGTTATAAATGCGGCGGCGATTGCTGTCGGCGGAATTTTGGGAAGCATATGCGGAGGACGGTTAAAAGAGCGGTACAGAAAGACTCTGAATGCCGCATGCGGCGTAAGCGTTATATTTATCGGGATTTCCGGCGTTATGAAGTATATGCTCGGACTTGACAAAAACAGCCCCTCCGGCGGCGGTACGATGCTTATTGTTATGTCGTTGGTTCTGGGGGGCTTGCTGGGTGAACTGCTGAATATCGAAGGACTGTTTGAACGTTTGGGCGAGTGGCTTAAGGAAAAGTCGGGCAGCAGCGGCGACAGCGGTTTTGTAAACGGATTTATAACGGCATCGTTTACCGTTTGCATAGGCGCCATGGCTGTTGTCGGCTCCATACAGGACGGGCTGTCGGGAGATTTGTCTGTTTTGTGCGCAAAAAGTGTACTGGATTTTATTATAATAATGGTTATGACGTGCTCTTTGGGCAAGGGGTGCATTTTCGCGTCGGTTCCCGTTTTAATTTTTGAAGGAAGTATTACATGCCTTGCGGTTTTTATAAAACCGATTATGACGGACGCGGCGCTTGCATACCTTTCGCTTATCGGCTCTGTTTTGATATTTTGCGTGGGTATTAATATAACATTCGGTAAAAAAATAAATGTTGCAAATTTACTGCCGTCGGTGGTAATTGCGGCAGCGGCGGCGTTTCTGCCGGTTTTT